>JAFPDB010000186.1 GCA_017390085.1 Bacteroidales bacterium
AATGGGATCACACTGCCGGGATACATCGACATCGGCCTGCATGACAGTATGCTGGATATGCTTTTGGAGAGTTTGGGGGCGTTGATCACCTGCCTGCTGCTCTTATGAGCCTTTTGAGGTAGAGCTCTGTGGCGATGCGCATGTACATGTCGATGCTGAGGGCGTTGAAATGTGTGATGAAGGGCCGTGCGGAGGCGCCGCCCGCGATGGACTGGAGGACTGGGGTCTCGACCTCGGTGTAGCCAGCCTCGTCGAGGGCGGAGCGGAGCGTCCGGAGGATTGTCGCCCTCTGGAGGAAGACGTCTTTAACTCCCTTGTTTACAACGAGGTCGACGTAGCGTTGGCGGTAGCGGAGCTCAGGGTCGTCGAAAGAGTCGTAGACGACGCCGTCTTTCTCCTTGACGACGGGGAGCGGCTTGAGGCTCTTGGCGAGGACCGTGAGGCTTTGGGCGTGGACGGATATCTCTCCCGTCTTGGTGCGGAAGACGAAGCCCTTTACGCCGACGAAGTCGCCGAGGTCGAGGAGCTTTTTGAAGACGACGTTGTAGAGGTCGGCGTTGTCGGGGGGGCAGATTTCGTCTCTGGAGATGTAGACCTGTATTCTTCCTTTGGAGTCTTGCAACTCGATGAAGGAGGCCTTGCCCATGATTCGCCGGCTCATCATACGTCCGGCGACGCATACCTGTCGTTGCGGTTGGTCGTCGGAGAATGAGGAGATGATGTCGGTTGAGAAAGCGTCGGTCGGGAATTCGGCGGCTGGATAGGGGTCGATGCCCATGTCGCGGAGGGCTTGCAGGTTGTTTCGCCTGTTAATCTCCTGTTCGCTAAGGTCTTGTAGGCTCATTGTGTGGGAAAAAGCTTCTTGTTTCGGAGGTCGCCCGCGTCAGGGATATGGCGGGCGTATGGGATGCTAAATTAGTCAGTTATGTTGAGAAAAGGAAATGAAAAGGCGAGGCTGGGTTCAGACGATTTCGAGGTGCGCCACGTCGAGATTGCCCATGAAAAAGAGGCCTGCGGTGTCGGCGAACTTCTCGACGCTCTCCGAGGTGAAGAACTTTGCGGTGCCGTTGCGTGGAAGCGCGTTGTCGATTTCGGGATGCCGGGCGAGGTAGTCGGCGAGGCTGTCGGCGACGATGTCGCCTTGCGAGAGGAGCGTCACGCCCCGTGGTAGCGCTTCGGCGATTTTGGGCGCGAGGAGCGGGTAGTGTGTGCAAGCGAGCATAACAGCGTCGATCTGAGGGCATTGGCTCATGAGTTGTGCTGTGTATTGGCGGACGAAATAGTCGGCTCCTGGCTTATCGAACTCGGCATTTTCGACGAGTGGGACCCAGAGCGGGCAGGCCTGCTGAAAGACTTTCACGTCGGGCCAAAGGTGGTTCATCTCGATGAGATAGGAGTTGGAGGAGACGGTGCCTTGCGTGGCGAGGATGCCGACGTTGTTGGATGTCGTGAAACGGCCGAGGGCTTCTGCCGAAGGGCGGATTATTCCGAGCACGCGTTTGAGTCCTGAGGGGTCGAGACGGGGGAGGTCGTTTTGCTGGATGGTCCGCAAGGCCTTGGCAGAGGCCGTGTTGCAGGCCAGGATGACGAGGTCGGCTTCCATGTCGAGCATTTTCTTGACTGCTTGGAGCGTGAAGCGGTAGACGACATCGAAGGAGCGCGAGCCGTAGGGGGCTCGGGCGTTGTCGCCGATGTAGATGTAGTCGTAGTCGGGTAGGCGTCGCCGTATGGAGTTGAAGATTGTCAGGCCTCCGTAGCCGGAATCGAATATGGCGATCATTTCCTGGGTACTTGCGGCGGGAGGCCGTAGTCTTTGATTGTCTGGTTCATGGCCTCACCCGGGTTTCTGCCCTCCTTGAGCCGTCGGGGGACGCAGGTGAAAGTGCGCGTGTTCTGCATTGTTCCGTCTGGGTCGAGCTTAGCGACCATGAGTCGGTATGGGCTATTGTATTTTTGCCCTCCCCGGACGACCTCGATGTAGTCGAAATAGTCGTCTTCGCCGTTGCGTGAGATGCAAAAGATGGAGTCGGAGATGCGCTTGTACTGGCCCACGGGGAAGTGCATCTGGAAGTCGGGGTAGTTGAACTCTATGCAATCGTCGGAGAATGTGATTTCTCCGGTGGCGTGGACGGTCTCGTTGATGAAAGAGATTCCCGCTCGGTAGGACTTGACGATCCAAACCGTCTGGTTTCCTGAGAGTTCGCAATTCCACCAAGAGTTGTTGAAATATTCCTCGTCTTGCGCGGCGGCGAGCGACGGGGCGAGCGTCAGGAGTAGCAGCAGTGGGAGGTGTTTAGCCTTCATGGGTTTCGTTTTTGGCGTTGTCGGGGTTCTGGTACCATGACGCGTAGGTGGCGTAGTGCGAGGCGATGCGGGTGATGGTGTCGGCGGCCAGCTCGGGCGAGAGTTCTTTAATCCGTTTGGCCGGGGCTCCTGCGTAGACGCCTTTGGTTTCGGCGGTCTTGCCGCCCG
>JAFPDB010000187.1 GCA_017390085.1 Bacteroidales bacterium
CCTACGAGCCCTCGAACCCTCCGACGCCCAGACCCTCTACGAGTGGGAAAACGACCCCGCCACGTGGGACGCCGGAACGCGGCGCTGGCCCGTCTCCCTGGCCGACATCAAAGCCCTCATCGAACACTCCGACCTCGACATCTGGCACACCCGCCAGACGAGGTTCATGATCGACCGGCTCGACGACGGCGACACCGTTGGCTGCGTAGACATCTTCGACTTCGACCCCCTCAACATGCACTGCTCGCTCGGCATCCTCATCAAGAGCGACGCCCGGCGTAAAGGCTTCGCACGCGAGGCCATAGGGCAAGTGTGCAAGTTCGCCCGAGAGACGCTCCTGGTCAACGCCGTGCTCGCGTCGGCAGCCGCCGACAACGCGGCCAGCATAGCCCTCTTCAAATCGGCAGGCTTCGACCAGTGCGGCAGGCTCGCAGGCTGGATAAGGCGGCGCACGGACTTCGTCGACGAGGTGCTGCTCCTAAAGACTTTCCAATAACAGACACCACATAATAATGAACTACCTCTCGGTAGAAGACATCAAATACCGCTGGGGCGACACGGTGCTCTTCGACGGCATCAGCTTCGGCATCAGCCAAGGCGAGAAAGTCGCCCTCGTGGCACGAAACGGAGCCGGCAAAAGCACACTCCTCGGCATGCTCGCCGGCTCGCGCCCCGACACCGCGGGCGACTTCATCCCGCCCGACAGCGGAAAAATCACGTGGAACGACAGCATCCGCATCGGCTGGCTGAGCCAAGACCCGCAAATGGACCCCGACCACACCGTCCTCGAGCAACTCTTCGCCTCACAGACCGAGACCGCGCGAGCCGTCCGCGACTACGAGGCCGCGCTCGCCCGACACGACGACCAAGCCCTGCCCGCCATCATTGAGAGGATGGACGCCCTCAAGGCGTGGGACTACGAGAGCCGCGCCAAACAGACGCTCAGCCGCCTGCAAATATCCGACTTTGAGAAAAAAGTAGGCTCTCTGTCGGGCGGGCAGCGCAAGAGGATCGCCATCGCCGCGATGCTCCTGGCCGAGCCGGACTTCCTCATCCTCGACGAGCCGACAAACCACCTCGACGTGGAGGTCATCGAATGGCTCGAAGAGTACCTTTGCCGCTCGACGGCCACGCTCCTCATGGTCACGCACGACCGCTATTTCCTCGACCGCGTCTGCACAAAAATCATCGAGATAGACAACCACCAGGCCTACGCCTACGACGGCAACTACGCCTACTACCTCGCCAAAAGGCAAGAGAGGCTCGACACCCGACAGGCCGAGGCCGCCAAAGCACGCAACCTCCTGCGCCGCGAGCAAGAGTGGATGAACCGTCAGCCACAAGCCCGCGGAACAAAGGCCCAATACCGTATCGACGCCTTCGCCGACCTCCAAGAGCGGGCCAAGAAAATACGCGACGAACGGAGCTTCGCCCTCGAATTCGGCAGCGCAAGGCTCGGACGGAAAGTCGTCGACGCCTACGACATCCACAAGGAGTTCGCCGGGCGCACCGTCATAGGCAACTTCTCCTACAAATTCGCCCGAGGCGAGAGGGTGGCCATAGTGGGCCCCAACGGCAGCGGCAAGTCGACCCTCCTTAACCTGCTCACGGGCAGCCTCGCCCCAGACGCCGGACGTATTGAGACGGGCGACACCGTCGTCACAGGCTACTACAGGCAAGGCGGCATAAGCGTCGCACCGGGCAAGACGGTCCTCGACGTCATTGAGGACATTGCCGACCAGATTGAAAAAGAGGGCGGACACACCGTCCCAGCAGCGCAGTTCCTCCGCCAATTCCTCTTCCCCAACGAGATGCACCACGTCCGCGTCGAGAGCCTCTCGGGCGGCGAGCGAAAGAGGCTCTACCTCGTGACGGTGCTCATGAAGAGCCCCAACTTCCTCATCCTCGACGAGCCAACCAACGACCTCGACATCCTGTCGCTCAACGTCCTGGAAGACTACCTCACCTCGTTCGGCGGAACGGTCATCATCGTCTCACACGACCGCTTCTTTGTCGACAAGATAGCCGACCACCTCTTCGTCCTCGACGGCAAGGGAGGCGTCAAAGACTTCCCCGGCAACTATTCGGAATTTCTGGCCTGGAGCCGCGAAGAAGAGCGCCGCAAACGCGACGAGCAGCCCAAAGCGGCCGCCAAAGCCCCCGAAGCGCAACAACCCGAACGCCGACAGTCCCGACCGCCAAGGCTCTCCTACGCCCAAAAGAAAGAGCTGGAGAAAATCGACGCCGAGCTGCCAAAGCTCAACGCCCGCAAGAGCGAAATAGAGAACCTCCTATCGGGCGGCGAGACCGACCCGCAGAAGGTCACGAGCCTCTCCGACGAATACCAGACAATCCAAGCCCAAATCGACGAGATGGAAATGCGATGGCTTGAGCTTCAAGAACTTATGGGCAACTGACACATGGCAAAAATCGTAGGCATAGGCGAGACGGTGCTCGACATCATCTTCGACCAAGACAACCAGCCCCTCAGCGCCCGCCCCGGCGGCTCGGTCTTCAACGCCATGGTCTCCGTGGCGCGCAGCGGCCACGAGGCGCAAATGATCAGCGAGACAGGAGCCGACCACGTCGGCGACATCATATGCAAGTTCCTGCGCGACAACGGCATCTACGACACCTGTGTGAAGCGCAACGCCGGCTCGCAAAGCCACCTCGCCCTCGCATTCCTCGACAGCGAGAAAAAGGCCAACTACCAATTCTATAAGGACTACTCCACCCAACAGATAGACTTCATCACGCCATCCATGGCGACGGGCGACGCCCTGCTCTTCGGCTCATTCTTCGCCATCAACAAGAGGCTGCGCCCCAACGTCTTGCACGTCCTCCAGACGGCGCGCCAAGCCGGGGCTATGCTCTTCTACGACGTCAACTTCCGCCCCACCCACTCCCGCGAGGCGGCATCGCTATGGCCTCTCATCGAGCAGAATATGCGACTCTCGCACATCGTGAAGGGCTCCGACGAAGACATTCAGAATATGCTCGGCACGACGGATTGGCGGCAAGCCTACGCCGACGTCATACGCCCGCTCTGCCCATTCTTCATCTGCACGCAAGGCAAAGACGGAGCCACGCTCCTGAGCCCAGACGGCGAGACATCTGTCGACGCGCGGCAACTCACTCCCGTCAGCACCGTCGGGGCGGGCGACAGCTTCAACGCCGGCACGCTCTGCGGCCTTATCGACGCCGGGGCCACGGCAGCGGCCGCCAGCCAACCCGGTTTCACAAAGACGGTAGCCGCCGCCATGCAAAACGGCATCGACTTCGCCTCCGAAGTGTGCCAAAGCCTCGACAACTACATCGCCCCAAGAAGATGAGGCTCCCGCTACTCCTGAAAATCCTTACGTTATCGTTGCTCGCCTCGTCTTGCGAGAGCGAGGCGCAAGAACCCGTGTATCAGGGTATTACGTATCCTGAGGAGAAACAAGACGGCACTCTGCGCATCTTGGCGATAGGCAACAGCTTCTCCCTCGACATGGCCGCCCACCTGCCGCGCCTCGTCTCCGACGCCAAGGCCGACAGCGTCGTCGTGGCGGTGGCCAGCGTGAGCGGGACAGACCTCGCCTACCATCGACGCCACCTGACGGCCTACGACGCCACCTACACCTTCGCCACCAGCACGGCGGGCGAGCCGCTGCGCGACGACACCGTCAAAAGAAGCCTGCCCCACTGCCTCGACTTTGCCGACTGGGATGTCATCGTCATCCAACAACTATCCGCATATTCAGGACGCTACGAGACCATAAGGCCACACTTTGCCACCATAGTCCGACTGCTCAAATCGGCGCACCCACGCGCCCTCATAGCCTGGCAAATGACGTGGGCCTACGCCTCATACTACCAGAAGAGTGATTTCAACGCCTACGACAACGACCGCCAGAAGATGGAAGACGCCATCGAGAGGGCCACGCGCCTCGTCGGCCAGAGCGGCCTTGTCGACATCATCGTCCCCACAGGCCGCGCCATTGCCGAGGCACGCCGCCAAAACGTCGACACCACGGGCCGCGAACTCAGCCGCGACGGCAGGCACCTGAGCGTCGGCGCCGGACGATACGTGGCGGCCTGCTGCGCTTGGGAGGCAATCCTCGCCCCCCTCGTAGGCGCGACGCTCGAAGAGTTGCCCACCGACACCATCACCCTCGGCCGTATGCACGTGACGAGCCAAAACTGCCACGCGCTGAGGAAATTGGCGTCAGACGCGCTCAGCAACTTCAGCCCTGCACCTTAATCAAGTCTTTCTGAGCCGTGAACCAAGGTATGAAACGAAGACAAAGGGGGATAATCAGCTCGTAGGAGAACATCACGACAATCAGGATCAGAAAAACGGAAAGCGGCCGCCCTAACATGGAAACTACACCAAGCTTGTCGGCCGCGAGAACGAGCGGGTTGAGCAATACCCTGTGAGTGCAAAGAATTATTATCGAGTAGCGACCCCAATGGGATATGAAAGGCAGACGACCTATCATTTTCGCCAGAAACAAGATTGCGAGCGTACCAAACACCCCGCCAAGCAACACGACAATTGGCGACCCGTCATACTCATTGAACGCGAACTGCATACCTCCCCTGAACACAAACGTCAACGCACACGCCATGGCGAACATCAGCGGCAACCATCTGTCCATATTGTTGGGAAACAGCAGCCTCGTATGCTTACGCAGCACATACCCGACACAATAAAAAGGCATACAAGACATGGCCGTCGCGATAAACGCCCTATTCTCAACCCCGCGCAAATAGGCTAAGTAGCCCAGCCCACCACACGCCAACGACAACACGGACAGGACAGACATGAAAGCCATATCGCTACGCGCCAAGCGTTTAGATGCCAAGTATAGGCAATAGAACATGATGTTCACCCAAAACAAACAGAGCAGAAACCATATCGGGAAGTTGAAAAAATGTCTGTCGTGACAAAAGCGTAGAGAGACTTCAGCCCGGCCGTCGGGACGTCCAACAACCCGAGCCAATGCACAGCATTGCCCATCAAGATGGACATCGTAATGTAAAAGAAAAAGAACGGGACAAGAAGCTTATTGATTTTCCTCTTCAAGAACCCCGTGAAATCCTCATACGGCTTAAAGAAAAGACCACTTAAGCAAAAATACAATGGCATCCTGAACGCCTTGAAGAACGGCTCAACCTCGGGAGTAAAACCACCCCCATGTGTGAACACCACCAGAATAATACAAAACCCCTTCGCCAGGTCTACATACTCAATCCTCTGTTTTTCAGACGATTGCGGATGGGGAGGGTATTTCTTAACGAAGTGTTAAACATTTATGTGACTATAAGAGTTAAACAATCGCGTTGACTATTTCACCGCGAATTTATAACTCTATCCAACAATTTACCGCAGCCCCTCCCGCAAACCGCCAGCTCGCTTTCACACGATGCCTTTGCTGTAATATTGTTACTTTTGCCATATCTATAATTAAGAGCAACTTATACAAAAGCAATGACTGCCAACGAAGTTCGTCAAAGCTTCTTGGACTTCTTCCGTTCGAAGGGTCACAAGATCGTCCCGTCAGCGCCTATGGTCATAAAAGGCGACCCCACGCTGATGTTCACCAACGCGGGCATGAATCAGTTCAAGGACATAATCCTTGGCAATGTACCCATCACCGACAGCCGCGTCAGCGACAGCCAGAAGTGCCTCCGAGTCTCCGGAAAACACAACGACCTCGAGGAAGTGGGCCACGACACCTACCA
>JAFPDB010000188.1 GCA_017390085.1 Bacteroidales bacterium
CGCGTCGATGTTCGCCAACTACGCCATGCGCTCCGTCACCGAACTCCTGAGCGGCGAGCTTGGCGAGAAGATACGCGCCGACGTAGCCCACATGACCCACGCGCAGATGAGCCGCCTGAGCTACCAGACCATGCAAAGCCCACAATTCCAGACGGAGGCCTTCCGCGCCATCTCGGGATCGACCGAGCGCCCCGTGCGCATCTTCACCTCCGCGCTCGGCCTGCTGCAATCGACCCTCACGTTCTGCATCCTCGGCGCGTGGATGTGCGGCGTGGCGTGGTGGCTACCCCTGCTGGCACTGACTGCCGGCGCGCCAACCCTCGCCTCGCGGATATGGGCCTCGCGCCAATCGTTCGACCTCCGCAAGAGCCAGACCGTCGGCGAACGTAAGCTACTGTATTACAACAGGGTGCTGACCAACCACACCTTCGCGCCCGAGATTCGCCTCTTCGGCATATCGTCGTTCTTCGAGACGGCGTTTGACGACGTCCGCAAACGGCTCTCAACGACCCGCATGGCACAGAGCCGCCACGCCGCCCGGGCCGAAGTCGCCGCCTCCGCGCTCTCGACGCTCGTCATGTTGGCGGTCTTCGTAAGCGTGATAATACTCCTGTCGACCGACGGGGGAGGCAGCATAGGCCAACTGGCCATGTGCCTGATGACAGTCCGACGCGCCGACACGGCAGTAAACGACGCAGCGCAGCGGACGGTAGGCCTCCACAACCAGAGCCTCTACGTCCGCTCGCTGATAGAATTCCTCGCCACGCACGAGAATGGCGAGGGCCGAAATAAAAAATTCCCTGAAAAATTCGCGGCCCTGAACGTCCGCGACGTCACGTTCAGCTACCCCGGGTCCGACCGCCAGGCGTTGCGCGGCGTCAGCTTCTCCGTCAGACGCGGCGAGGTCGTGGGCATAGCGGGGCGCAACGGCAGCGGCAAGTCCACGCTCGCCAAGATGCTCTGCGGGCTACTGCGCCCCGACAGCGGAAGCGTCGACGTCGACGGGGTCAGCCTCTCGGACATCTCGACCCACGAGATCTCGACCCACGTCACGGCCGTCTTCCAAGACTTCCGAGTCTACAACGCCAAGGCCGCCGACAACATACGCTTTGGCGACTACGTGTCGGCAGCCGACGAGGGTCGCATCCGCGACGCCGCCCGTCAAGCGGGCATCGACGACCTGCTTGCGTCGCTCCCCGACGGCTACTCGACCGAGCTTGGCGGCGACTTCCCCGGCTCCGAAATGTTCAGCCGCGGCGAATGGCAACGCCTCGCCATGGCCCGCGCGCTCTACTCCAAAGCCGAAATCTTCATTCTCGACGAGACGGCGTCGGCACTCGACCCCTCGGCCAGGAAAATCATGCACGAGACCATCGGACGCCTGCGCGCCGCGGGCAAGACCGTAATCTTAATCTCCCATTCGGCGGAGACGCTGAGCTTGACCGACCGCGTATGCCAGATTGAGCAGGGGCGGCTCTAAGCCTCGCCCTTGCCGCCGCCGAACCCGAAAGGCACGTCGACGGGCTTAGGCCCCTCTATCGGGCCGAACTGGGCCTCGTAGTTGGCGACATTCTCTTGCAGAGCCTTAAGCAATTTCTTGACATTCTCGGGAGTCATGATGACGCGCGACTTGACCGTCGGCTGCTGGATGCCGGGCATGGCGCGGATGAAATCGAGAATGAACTCCGACCCCGAATGCGCAATTAGCGCGAGATTGGCATACGTACCCTCCGCCACGTCGGGCGGCAGGGTGATGCTCAGTTTCTTATTCTGCTCTTCCATGTAGGTGTCTTTCCCCTCGAAAGGGTTATCTGACGTAAAGATACGAAAATAGCCCTCGCGGCCAACAGCCCATGCCGCGGACACCCAAAAACTGCGGGAAAGGGCCAAAAAATGGACTGATTATTTCACAAATTGAAAATATTGGCATATTTTTAGCAAGTCTAATTAATAGGTAAAATAGCCATACTCATCAACATGGAGAATAAGGACATACGGGAGACCGTCAAAGAACTGTTTACCAAATACTTGGAAGTACAAGGCCACAGGAAGACGCCCGAGCGTTTTGCCATATTGGACGAGATATACAGCCGCAAGGGACACTTCGACATCGAGGAGCTGTACTCATACATGAAAGAGAAGAACTACCGCGTCAGCCGCGCCACGCTCTACAACACGATAGACCTCCTGATGGAGTGCCGCCTCGTCATGAAACTGCAATTCGGCAAAAACCAGGCCCAGTACGAGCGCGCCTACGACTCCAGGCCCCACGACCACCTCATCTGCCTCGGCTGCGGAGCCGTCCTCGAAGTACCCGACAACGACATCGCCGCCCTCATCGACAACGCGGCGGCGCAAGAGCAGTTCCAGGTCTCGCACCACTCGCTCTACATCTACGGCCTTTGCAACAAATGCATGCAGAACAACAAAAGGCTGCCCGACCTTAGGCAAGACAACGTCAAATAAGAAGCCCGCAAGCGGCACCACGAAGCGCGGGCGCGCCGGCCACCCCGAAGGAAAGCCACCACGGCCGCCACACCACCGGCGCGCCCCCGCGGCA
>JAFPDB010000189.1 GCA_017390085.1 Bacteroidales bacterium
AGCTTCTAAATGGGATTCTTTAGAGTTCAATGTCCTTCTCGCCGTTGAGGAAAGCGTTGAGGTCCTGTTCCGAAAGGCTCTGGCCGCTCAGTTCGCTCAGCATGAGCAGGGCCAGATGGCGTTCATCGTCTGACATGGCCAGATTGGCGCGCTGCAAGACCTCGCGGACAAATGCGCTCTTATTGTCGATGGTGTCGATTTGCTGGCGGAATCTCTCGGTCATGTCGTTGTACAGCCTGTCGTATTCCGCGGCGGCGAGGCTGCCCTGCAATTGCTTGGCGTTCAGCTCGAGGATGCTGTTGAGCAGCGACACGCCTTTCTGCAAAGTGGCGTTCGATGCGTCTTCAACTTGCGCAATCTCCTCCGCTGAGTATTGGCGGCTCGGCAGGTCGACGTCTCGGATGTCGTCCGCGCCGTTGAGGAGGTCGAGAGCCGTCTGCTTGTCCGTCCGCACGTTGTCGGCGAGAGGGTCGTGAATTGCGTAAGGCTGTTCTCCATTTCGGCAGGCAGGGCTACGGAGGTCTTGAAGTCGGGAATTGAGACTGTGCCGACGAGGCTCTTGTCCAGTTTCGTCTCCATAATCTCGCGTCCCAGGCGCAACAGCGCGACGAGCTGGCGGAGGTTGGGGAGCATCTTCAACTTCACGTCGGCCGATGTTTTCACCCTGTCGCGAATCTTCTTGCTGATGGCTTCATGTTGCTTGGCGAACTCGGCCCGTTTTTTCTGCATCGCCTTCAACTCTCTCTCGTGCGATGCCAGCTCATCCTTATTGAGATTCAGGTCCGCCATGTTGGTCTCATACTCCTTGACGAGGGGGAAGCACACCTCGTCCAACTCGTAATAGTCGCGGGCGTACTTTTTTGAGGCGGCGCCAAAGGTCAGGAGGTTTGTCAAGAAGAACGGTTTGGAGGGCTTGCGCGATTTCGCGTCGCGGTAGCTCCCTCTTTGCGAGTCGAGGGTGGACTTCAGGTCGCCGATGAGGCTCTGATAGACGTCGATGTGTTGCAGGTGGTCGTTGATTCCGCCGTCCAACGCTTTCAGCTGCGCCAAGATTTCGAGGCGTTGCTCTTCCAGGGGCTTGATGTCCGCATTGTTGTAGAGGGAGTCGGTGATGTTCTTGATGTCGGACGAGAGCAACTGCGCTGCATACCGCATATAGGCTTCGGCCTTGGGGATGGCCACGTCGTTGAGTGTCTTGTAGATGACGAGCAGGCGCCCCATGTCGGCCTTGACTATCGTGGCGTCGTGCTTTATGTTGGTCTTGAATGTTGTCAGCTCCGCGCCGAGGCGTGCGGTCTGTTCGGCGGCCTCCATGTAGTGGTTGACCATGCCCAAGCCCACCATGACGAGGCCCAGCCCCTTGCTGCTCTGGCTTGCCGACTTGTAGGCGTTCAGGCTGCCCTAGACGGTCGTCCTGAAACTGTCGGAAATTTGTCCTATGAGCGTTGAGCAGCTGCCGCTGATGCGGTTGTATTCAAGCTCAGTGTGTTTCAGCATGCTGTCCACGTCGAGAAACCGCACCTTGTTGAAGTCGAACAGGTCGGGCGAAATCATCTTTACGGACTCGCCAAATATGTCGATGAGGCGCATGGCGAATTCGCGATACGTTGCCTCGATGTCTGTGCGGAGGGTGGAGAAGTCGGATATGATGTGCCGCACGGAGTCCTCGCCCTCGCGGTATCGGGCGACCATCTGCGAATAGCGTTCGAAGAGTGAGGTGGCCTGGGAGCGGATCTCTTTCACGCCGCCTGTACCCGAGAGCGCGTCCATCACTCCAGACGCGGCCCTGCCCACTTCGAGCGCAAGGGCGTTGGCGACGTCCCTCTCGAGCTGCGAGAGGGACGTCGACGGCCTTGTTGAGCTCACGTTTGGCGAGTCGCATCGCCTCGTCCTCCCGACCGTTGTTGAGCAGGTCGGTCATCTTGTATTCGTCGACAAGCGAGCTGCGGTTGTCGTTTGTCACGAAGGCGGACACGATTCTGGGATCCTCTCCGAAGTGTCTGTACGCCTCAAAGACAAGGCGGCTCACGTCGACGGAGTCGTCGGCAATGCCGTACTTCTTCAACTCGTAGGCCAGGTCGGCGCGGAGGTATGTCTCATGCTCGTCGCAGAGCTTTGTGGCGAGGGTGAGAATGGCCTCGTAGATGGGCTTGTTGTCTTTATTGCTCAGGCTCTAAAGTTTTTTGTTCTACTCCTCCAAGGTGTTTTTCCCCGAAGAGTAGCTCTCTGTCATGTCTTTGAGAATGGTTATCATCTCTTGCCGCAGGCTTTCGGGGCTCAGTACGGTGATCTTTCGCCCATGCCATAGCAGCTCTTGGATGAAGTCTCGCGTGGGGCGGAGGTGAAGTTTGTAGTCGACGTAGTCCTTGCCCTCGCAAATCACGGTCTGGCTCTCGTGGAGCCTCACCTCGTTGAGGTAGTTATACTCGGGGTAGAAGGCGCGTATGACCACGTCTTGCGCGTCGACCTCGTCTTGGTGGATTATGCCGAAGCAATCGTCGTAGAAGCTGTCGGGCGTCAGCTTTTCCTTGACCTCCCTGGGCAGGTCGCGTTTGGTGTAGACGACCTCCATGTCGCTGATTCTGTCGAAGGGCAGGACGCGGGGGTTGTAGTCGTCGTCGCCGCCGTCGGTGACGGCGTTGCCAATGACGTACCACCTCTGGTGGAATAGGCGGACAAAGCAAGGCGCGAGCATCATGTCCCTGACGCAGTCGTAGGCCGTGGTGTAGCGGAAGCGCAGGGTGTGGCGTTTGTCGATCGCGCTGAGTATGTCGTCGAGATATTCCGAGTTGCCAGGGGCTTTCTCCAGCATCACCTTGCCGTGATATTTGAGCATGTCGCCCAATGACGAGATACGCAGGGCGGAGAGCATCCAGTCGGTGTTGTCGGTCGAGGCGCACTCGTCGCGACGTACGGCGTAGCGGCATCCGTCGCCCTTGTCGCAATAGATTTCTATACCGAACATCGAGTTGATTTCCTCACGATAGCGATGGAAGGTCCTGTCGGTAAGCTCCTCTCCATTGGCGTTGTTGGCCGCTTCCGCCCACTCGTCGCGTATCTCCCTCAATGTCATCTTTCGATGCTCAAGTTTGCGGACGAGCCAGCCGTAGAATCTTGACTTCTTGTCGTTCATCGGCTCAGGAATTGGTTTATCACCTCGTGCCAATCTTCCCACGCGTAGCGCGACGATGACGGGTGGTAGGCGGCCATTATCTGCGCCCTTCTGCCGCTGCCCAAAGCGTAGCTGCCTGTCTCGACAGCTCGTCCTCCGGACACGATTGGCGCGCCCTGTTGCCATCTGTTGTCGCCCGGCAGGCTCTCCCACAAGCGCATACCCCATGCGATGATATATTGAGGCTTGTAGGCGTCAATCGTCTCGTAGAAGGACTCTTGGGCTGTCTGGTATTGCTCTTCCGTACCCGCTTGCCTCGGTTCGTCCATGGCCACTTGCAAGTAGTTGAAAAACAATAAGCTCTGCCAGATTTGCCGGCTCTCGGCGAGATTCGTCTCATGCCCCGCCAAGCTGCGTTCGAATTTCAGGAAGGTGTTCATCCATTTCTCATGGGTGCCCTTACCGCCGATGTAGTCGAGGTACTTATTCACGACCATTGGCGTAAATCGCGTACATTCGGGGTGCGCTGCCGCCATGCCGCAGTCTCTGCACGCTTCGCCGCAATAGTGGCTGTCGCCGAGAATCATGATTCGCTTGCCAAAGATGCCGCCGTTCTGGTAGCTCGCTCCCACGAAGGGGCGGAAGAATGTTTTGTTCATGTTGTAATTGTTATTTGGTTTACGAAGGCGAAGTTAGACAGCGGTTTTGCCCAAATGTGTCATAGGCAAAAAAACGGCAAAATATTTTAAACCGCAGGGCGATATGTGGGCGAAAACCTTTGCACATGCGGCTTTCCCGATGGTTGATGAAAAACGAAAAAAAAGGGGCGACACCTCAATGCCGCCCCCTGTATTTCTACAGAGCTTTAATGTAGCACCTCTTCTGCTTATGCCGCTCATGCTCAAAGTTCTTGATGATCGACGAGGCGCGGTCGTTGCCCTCAAGGATGGCCGTCGTCTCGACCGACGTTATGCCGCGGCTCCGGAAGCCGCCCAACATGGTCTCGATAAGGAGCGAGAACGCGCCGCGCCGCCGCGCCTCCGGACGGACGGCCGCCAAGAGTATCTCGGCTTCAGTAGGGTTGCGGCGTTGGAACCAGATGTTGCACAGGTCCAGGAACCCTAACGAGCCTTTGGCCTTGCGCAAGGCCTTGGTCACTGAGGGGATGGCGATCATGAAGCCGGCCAACGGCCGCCCCGCCGCCCGACGGTCCTCCACGGCCACGACGAGGCGAGGGTCGAGCAAGTCGATGTACTTGTCGATGTAGTATTTCTTCAGGGCGTCGTTGAAGCTGTACGTCCCGAAAAGAGGGTCGAAAGCCACGTTGAAAAGGTCCATGACCGCCGTGGCGCACTTGCGGACGTCGTCCACCGACTTTATCTCGACGAGTCCGATACCGAACTTGCGGCGTGCGGCATTGGCGATGACGGAGATACGTTCGGGAGTCTTTTGGGGGACGGAAACCTTGTATTCCGACCAGTCTTGCAAAGGCTCGTAGCCTTCGGCCTTGATAAGCTCCACGTAGTATGGTTTCGTCAGCGAAGAGCCGAGAGCCGCCTCGCGGTCGAATCCGAGCGTCGTGAAGCCTTGCTGGTCGAGGTTGCTGAACCCGAGAGGCCCGGCTACGCTCTCCATGCCCCTCCGCGAGAGCCACTCTTCGGCATGGCGCAGCAGCTCGTGGGCGGCATCGGGCCTCTCCTCCACCTCAAACCGCGAGAAACGGCCCACGCGGCTCGATTGCTTCTTGTTCCAGAGCGGGTTTATTATGGCGGCGACCCTCCCGACGCACCGGCCGTCGTCTATCGCCACCCATCGGCATACGTCGCAAAAGTCCAGCGCGGGGTTGCGCCCGCTGACGAAGACCGACGCCTCAGCCGCCCGCAGGGGCGGCACCCAGTAGGGGCTGCCGGAGTAGAGGCGGTAAGGTAGGTCGTCGAAGAGGTGGGCGTCGGCCTCGGTCTCGACGGGGCGGATTTCAAGCATGGCCTCTTATTCTGGAATCTTGACGGCGAGCTCGTAGTACGACACGTATTGGTGATGCTCAAACGGGTCGTCCGCCACGCGCGGGTGTTTGCCGTAGTACTCTTCGTCGGGCATGAGGATGTAGGGCGAGCCCGCGCGGGCGTAGTTGACGCACTCCACATAATCGGGTTGCTTGAACCATGGCTTGTTAGCCTCAATCATCCCGCCGAGCGTCTTGCCGAGGTATTTGGTCCAGTTCTTGACCTCGCGCTCGGCCGGCTTGTTCAATTGATTCCACATGGCTTTGACCATCAACCTCTGTTTCAGCCCGAGAGTGTCAAGCGCCTCGTTCATGTGGGCGAAGGGGTTGGTGGGTCGGAAGTCCGTGGGGCGTTGGACGCTGAGCGGCGTCTCGGGCACCCAGTCGTCGGCGTTGACGACGGAGTAGGACCAGCCGGGCTGCGTCATGGCCTCGTAGTGGAGGGCGAAGAGGTAGTCGCCGGGCTTGGGGGCCGCGCTGGTGTAGGTCTTGAAACGTATGTCGGACGGAATCTCGCCCTTGGCTTGCGCCCTGCGCAGCATCGCCGTGGCAAGGTATGCCAGGGCTCCGCCCTGGCTGTGGCCGGCTATCAGGAAGTCTTTCCGCCCCGTCTTGTAGGCGGAGTCGATTTTGGCGCGGATGTCGTCGGCCATGGTCATCAGGCCGGCTACCCACCCGCCATGCACGCACGCCGCGCTGTCGGCGCACAGGTCGTATGGTTTATCCGCCCCAACGTGGACCGTCCCAACGGCCCTGACCATGGCTGCGTTGAAGTTAGCGCCCCAGCTGATGAAGGTCGTGACTGTGGCCCTGGTCATGATGGCCATGACGCCTGTGGCGTCGTTCTGCCACAGCTCCCAACGGTTGTCGAAGCCCGTCGTCGGGGCCACGTACACCTTGCGGAACTCTTTGGGCTCGGGACTGTAATACTTGGGGTCGACGGCGAGGCTGTCGAGGTGCGACGCCATGCAGAGGCACTCCAGATACTCGTTTTTGGAGAAGCCGGGCTTCAGGCCTTGCGCAATCGACGGGAGCGCCGCCAGCGCGAAGGCCATGGTTGTGAGAATCTTGTTCATTTTGACGTGTGTTGAATTGGTTGTGAGTCGATGCCGGGGGAGGGGCGGGGCTATTTGCCCGTGGCCACGAAGTCGCCGTCGGGGCTGACCTCTTTCTCGTCGCCATGCAGCTCCCGCTCCGCTTTTAGGTATTTTTGGCTCAGGATGGCCATGAAACGGCTAATCCTGACTATGGCGTTTGTGGTGTCGGCAAGGATTGTCTTGCCCTGAAGTTTGAGAAGGTAGTAGTCGTAGATGGCCGTCAGGGCGAGCATGACGTGTTGCATCTTGTCGCCGCCCGGCGTCTTGGTCATGAAGAGGGAGAGGTCGGGCCATGCGGTTTTGAAGGCGTTCTGATAGGGGATCTCCTCTTGTCGGGTCAGCAGGTAGAGGTGGAAATTGTAGATGTCGTTGGCGAGCATGGTCAAGATTTGCAGATGCCCGCTCTTGTCGCACCCCTCGCGTTTCATCATCACGCACAAGTTCTCCCACCAGTCGTAGACTTGCTGCCGCGCGGCGGGGTCCGTTATGCCGTACTTGGCAATGATGTTGTTGTCTATTTGGCTCATATCCAAGCCGTTGGCGCGGATAAGATCCTCGACGTTCCACATGTAGAGAATATATTCGACGATATTCTCCTTACGTTTCTTCTGGGCTATGAGCATTGTCTGGTTTTAGTCGTTTTCTTCAAAATCGTCGTCGTCGTCATCGTCGCCGAAGTAGATGTCCAGTTCGTCGTCGGGGGCGTCGGCGAAGAAGGAGTCTATGTCGCGCCTCTCCTTTTTCGTCGGGCGGCCAAGGCCTTTCTGGCGTTGCATCGACATTTGCATATGGTACATCTCCAGAAGGTCCTGTTGGTCTTTGGGCGTCACTTCGCGGATGTGGTCTTTGACGAGCTTGGCCCCCATGCGCGAACGCGGGATCATCAGGACCTCGAAGGAACGCGTCGCCCCGGGCACTTTGATTGATATCACGTCGCCAATCTTGACGGACCGCGAGCTCTTGACCTGAGTGCCGCCCATGGTGACTTTGCCTCGCTTGAGGGCGTCGGTGGCTACGGAGCGCGTCTTGTAGAGGCGTACGGCCCAAAGGAATTTGTCGATTCTGATGGAGTCTGCCATTGGCGTTATTTGTTGTTGAATTGTGTCATAGTGAGTTGAAGCCCTATGCACACGAATGTCCTGATGCATTCGGCCGCCAACTCCATCCTCTCGTCGACGACGGTTTTCTCCTCGTCGGACCATTTGCCGAGTACGAAGTCTATCTGCCCGCCGCGGTGGAACTCGTTGCCAATGCCGAAACGCAGGCGCGGGTAGCCGTCGGTCCCGAGCAGTTCGGATATGTTTTTCAGGCCGTTATGGCCGCCTGGGCTTCCTTTGCCTTTGAGGCGGATGGCTCCCACGGGCAGTGCCAGGTCGTCTACTACGACGACGATGTTCTCGCAAGGCACGTTCTCCTTGTCCGCCCAGTAGCGCACGGCCTTGCCGCTGAGGTTCATGTACGTGTTGGGCTTCAGCAGCACCAGGTCGCGTCCTTTGACCCGCATCCGCGCCACGTCGCCGTATCGTTCGGTCGAGAAGGCGGCCCCGGCGTCGGAGGCGAGGCGCGATACGATGTCGAAACCGGTGTTGTGGCGCGTGTGGGCATATTCGTCGCCTATGTTGCCGAGGCCTACAATGAGGAATTTCATCTCTTTAGCCGTTTTGAAGTATGTCGTCGATGACCTCAGTGAAGACGTCGGCCTCTCTCATGCCGGCGGCGCGGATCTGTTGGGGGATGAAGCTCGTGGCCGTCTGGCCGGGCGTGGTGTTGATCTCCAGCACGTAGGGCGTGCCGTCTTTCTTCACGATGAAGTCGATTCTGGCTATGCCCTTCATGTTCATCAGCTCATAGACTTCCGCCGCCACCTTTTTGACGCTCTGGGCCACGGGGTCGGGAATTCGGGCTGGCGTGATTTCGTCGGTCTTGCCGGGCGTGTATTTTGCCTCGTAGTCGAAAAACTCGTTGTGCGAAACGACCTCGGTGAGGGGGAGGACGACCGTCCGGCTTGCCGTCTTGTAGAGTCCGCACGTAAGTTCGGTGCCGTCCATGAACGCCTCGATTATGACGTCGGGGCTCTCCTTGCGGGCCTCCGCCACGGCCGGCAGTATGCCCTCCGCGCTCTTGACCTTCGTAATGCCGTAGCTCGAGCCGGCGGCCGAGGGCTTGACGAAGAGGGGCAGCCCGAGCCGCGCGACGATGGCCGCGGGGTCGGGTGTCTGGCCGGGGCGGATGCGGACCGAGTCGGCTACGTTGATGCCGAAAGAGCGCAAATAGCTGTTGCACACGAACTTGTCGAAGGTCATGGCTCCCGTCAGGGCAGGGCACGTGGAGTGCTTCATGCCGATCATCTCGAAGTAGGCGGGCATGAGGCCGTTCTCGCCCGGCACGCCGTGTATGGTGATGTAGGCCATGGCGAACGTGACTTTGCGGCCGTCGTTGTCGGCAAAAGAGAAGTCGTCGCGCAAGATTGGGTACTCGCCGCCCTCGTATTGCGCTACCCACGTCTCGCGGGAGATTCTGACGGGGATGAGGTTGTACCGTTGGGAGTCAATCATCGTCATCAGGCCATCTTTGCTTCGGGCGCTGACTTCGGCTTCGGACTGGTAGCCGCCGTAGACGATTGCTATGTTTTGTTTCATTGTCGTTATGTCGGTTTTGTTGGGGTTTAGCGGTGTGTGGCGGTCAGTTGCGGCTGGCCGTGTAGGTTCTCCACTTTTCGATGCAGGCTGCCATGTCGGCGGCTATTTCGGAGTCGAACAGCATGGCCTCTTTTGTCCGTGGGTGGACGAAACCGAGGGTTTTGGCGTGCAGCGCCTGCCGCGGGAGGATTTGCATGCAGTTGGTGACGAACTGGCGGTATTTGGGGAAGGTCGTGCCGCGCAGGATTTGGTCGCCGCCGTAGTGGGCGTCGGAGAAGAGCGGGTGGCCTATGTGGCGGAAGTGGGCTCGGATCTGGTGCGTGCGACCCGTCTCGAGGTGGCATTTGACGAGGGTCACGTAGCCGAACCGCTCGAGGACCTCGTAGTGGGTGACGGCGTGTTTGCCAATGCCCGAATCTTCGGGGAAGACGTCCATCACTTTGCGGTCCCTGACGCTGCGGCCGATGTTGCCGCGTATGGTGCCCGTGTCGGACTCCATAGGCCCCCAGACGAGGGCTATGTAGGTTCGCCGTGTTGTCTTCTCGAAGAATTGTTGGGCGAGGTCGAGCTTCGCCTGCTCGGTCTTTGCCACGACGAGCAGGCCCGACGTGTCTTTGTCGATGCGGTGGACGAGGCCCGGGCGCGGGTCTTTGACATCGGCGAACATGGGCAGGTCGCGCAGGTGCCACGCCAAGGCGTTGACGAGGGTCCCCTCGTTGTTGCCGCATCCCGGGTGTACGCACATCCCGGCGGGCTTATTGACCACCAGGAGGTCGTCGTCTTCGTAGACAATGTCGAGGGGGATGTCTTGCGGGATTATCTCAACCTCGCGGGGCGGCCAGCTCATGACGATGCTGATCTCGTCGGCTGGCTTGACCCGGTAGTTGGCCCTGACGGGCTTGCCGTTGACGAGGATGTTGCCCGCCTCGGCGGCGGCTTGCACCTTGGTCCGCGAGGCGTGTGGCACGTGGTCGACTACGTACTTGTCGATCCTGATCATGCCCTGCCCGGGGTCGGCCGTGAAGTGGTGGTGCTCAAAGAGTTCGGTGCCGGAGCTTCGTTGCTGCTCAGAGGCTTCGTCGTCGGAGTCGAGGTCTTCGTCCTCGTCCCACTCGTCCTCTTGTCTCATGATGGTTGGGCTATATGGTCTTGGTCAGAAATCTGTTGAGGTGTCGAGTTTGGAGACGTCCGTCGTGAGCCAGATGTTCACAGCGCTCCACGCGTCGATGCTTCCGTAGGAGGGGGTAGGGCTTTGCCTGAAGACCACGGCGGTGGCCGTGTCGGCTGCCGTGACGACGGTCTCGTCGAACGATATGTTGCCGGCGCTCAGGCGCGAGGCCGCGATGGCGGCCAGGGCCTCGTCGTAGGTTTTGGACGTGAGGTCGGGGATTGATGTCGGGCCGTCGGCCCCGCCGCGCCCCACGACGAGGTCTATTCGCGCCCCACGGGGGAGCCTTTGCCCCGGCGTTATGGGTTTGCCTTCGAATGTCTGTTTCAGCACCAGGCCGTCGTAGGGGCTGGGCACGGAGTCCACCCGCCCCATCTCGAGGCCGGCGTTCTCGAGGTTGACTTGCGCGTTGCGGAACGAGAAGTTGACGAGGGCGGGCATGCTCGTCATCTCTTTAGTGAAGGCGTTGATTGTCACGTAGATGATGCGCCCTTTCTTGACTTTCTTGCCCGCCCCGGGGATTTGGTCCACAATTACTCCCGGCGCGACGTCGGCGCGGTAGAGCGAGTCGATGAGCTTGAAAAG
>JAFPDB010000190.1 GCA_017390085.1 Bacteroidales bacterium
GCCGACGAGAGGGCGGTGCATCCGGCTCTTTGCAGCGCGTCTATCTGGAAGACGGTCTTGAAGGGCAGGTCTTGCGATGCCGAGATTGAGTAGAGCGCTGTCTTTGAGACCCTGGCGTAATAGCTGGATACGAATGACGGGTCGGTGAACCCAATGAAGGAGCGTGGGTTGGAGAGCAGCAATCCGTCGCTACCGAAGCAGCAGAAGTCGAAACCGAAGGAGTCGATGCCGATGGACTCGATGGCTATGCCTTTCTCGGCGATGGTTTTCAGAGCGTCTATGATGTTCTGAAAGAGTTGGAGTACGTCCCAGTACTTGCGCCCCATCAGGCTGACTGGGGTGTTGGCAAAAGAGCGCAGCTCCGAGAGCTCGAAGCCGTCGGGCGCCACGGTGCCGATCGAGGCCGTAAGCCTGTCCGTGGAGATGTCTATTGCCAGGAAGTTTTTCATCGAGAGGCCTTAATTTGTGTTCTATCCCATCGACATCCCGATATTCGGGCTGTCGCCATAGATCCGGATGAAGCATTTGTTGAAGTAGTCGACATCAGTAATGCCGGAGTTCTGCATTGCCAGTGTGAGGGTCTCGCGGCCGGACGCTATGGCCTTGCGTGCCCTGTCGAGCCTCCACAGCTTGACGTATTCGCCCGGCGCGCAGCCTGTCAGCTCTTCCACCTTTTGCGACACCGCCACGCTGGAGATGTGCATCTCCGCTGCAATGTCTTCAATGCCGAAGTTGGGGCGCGCGGCGTTGGTCTCTATGAGGCTTACGAAGTCGGCCAAGAACTCGGCGTCGGTTATTGATGGCGTGCCGATTACGCCGTTGCCCTTATCGAAATTGAGGCTCAGGCTTATGACCCTTTGGGCGGCTTTGAGAATTTCGGCGTTGAGGGCGGAGTAGTCGATGGGCTTGGAGATGACGCTGTAGTGGGCGAGTTTTCCGGGGATGCCGATGTCGATTGGTTTGCCGTCGTTGGAGAGGAGGAAGACCGGGACGTGGCTAATGGAGAAGTCGCTCTTCATGTAGCGGAGCAGGTCGATTCCGCTCATTGGCTCCATGTAGGCTTCGCAGATGACGATGTCGGGGACGGCGACGCTCATCTTGCCTTGCGCGGCTCGCGCGGAGTCGGCGGTGATGACTGTGCAGTATGGTTTTATCCTGTCTGCCAAGAAGTTGCGAATGTCGTCGTTGTCTTCGACGATGAGCACGACGGGGATTCGCGCTTGCTCCTCGGCCGAATGCTGATTGCAGCTCGGCATGATGGGGTCGTCGTCTTGGTTTTGTGCGGCTGAGGCTGAGACGATGTTGGCGTCGGCGTAGGCGCTGTAGTCCGTCGGGAGGAGTATCGTCAGCTTGGAGCCGCCCTCTTCGACGGGTTCGTAGCGTATCTCTCCGTGGTGTGATTTGGCGTAGTCCGAGACGGCGGCGAGTGCGGCCTCGATTCCGTTGCGCGGTGCGGACATTTCGGCTCCGAAGACGATTCCTGCGCGGTCTTGCGGGAGGCCGTGCCCGTTGTCGGTTACGTCGATGACGCATTGCTGGTCGTGGTTCTGGTAGGCGGAGACCATGACCCGTCCGCCCTCCTGCGTGTTTTTGTAGGCGCAGTTGAGCAATATTTGCAGCATCTTGGTGAGCTTGCCGTGGTCGACAAGGACTCTCCATCCGCCGGCGACATTGAGCCGTGTCGTAATCTTCTTGCGCAGGGCGACGCTGTTGTCGAAGCTGTTGACGACCTCGGTCATGAAAGTGGCCATGTGCGTCACTTCGAGGTTGAGCGGCATTTGGGCGGCGGCGTCTTTTTGGGCGAGCATGGAGTCGACCATCGACGATAGTTTTTCAACATTATGCTCCACGACGCTGATGAGGGGGCGCACGTCGTCGGAGACGCCATTCCTCTTGTCGCGGATGGCGGCTATCGAGTTCTGGATCTTCTTGATGGGCGACAGGATCTCGTTGTTCAGCGAGGCGAGCAAGTCGCCCTTGTACTCTGTGGCCTTGTCTTCCGCGAGGTCTTCTGCTGTCTTCTTTTTCAGGATTCGGGAGACGTCCCACGGCAGCCACAGCAAGAGGGCGATGGCTATGATGGCAGCCGCCACCTTGGCTGCCGTGCGCCACCAGGGGTGCCAGACCTCCACGTCGACGGTGCGTAGGGTGGCGAGCCCGTCGGCGCGGTCGTAGACGAGAAAACGGTAATCGCCCGGCTCAAGGCCATGGAACGAGACCTCGCGGTTTTGCGGGACTGTGCGCCACTGGTCGTCGTAGCCCTCCAGCTTGTAGACGAAATCGGAGAGGCGGCCGCCACTAAGCCCCTTGTCGGCAATGCAGAGCTTCAGCTCGTTGGACGAGCCGGGAATGCTCATCCGCGTGGCGAAAGACGACGCGGCATCGAGGATTCCGTCGGCGTAGTTGATTCGTTTGTTGTCGACAAAAACGTCGGAGATGAATGGCGGCTCGGGTGTGAGCCCCCTTATGCGGAGATGGGGGTCGAAGTCTACAATCCCGTCGAGCGTGCCCCACAAGATGTTGCCATTTTGTCGGCGTGCGCAAGCGTGGCTGTTGAAGAGGTTGCCGAAGTCGGTCTCGGCAGTTCTGATGTTGGCGAAACTGTTGTTCTGGGTGTTGAAGAGCGAGAGTCCGTTCTCGGTGGCCACCCAGAGCGTCGTGTCGCTCGCGATGGCTATGGCTGTCACCTGTTTTGAGGGCAGGCCGTCGTCTTCGTCGAAGCGCGTCAGGCGGACGTGTCCCACGTCGAACGACAGGCGGCAGAGGCCGCCTCCCGTCATGCCGATGTACATTCTCCGCTGGCTGTCTTCGCAAATTGCGCGGATTGCGCCCGTGGCCGCCTCGTCGGGCGAGCTGTTGTCGAACTTGTAGCGGACGTAATCCTCCTGGTCCTTGACGAGCCGCTGTGGGGCGAAACATATTAGCCCTTCGCTGGTGGCGGTCCACAGGAGCCCTTCGGAGTCGAGAATGGCGTCGGTGGCAGAGATTCCCGACTCGGCGCTGGCCGCGAAGAAGTGGCGAATGCGGAAGTTGGGTCTTGCCCCGGCTTCGAGCATGTCGATGCAACCGTTTGACAAAATGAACCATACTCGGCTGTCGCGGTCGACAATGATCTTGACGATGTCGTCCGACGCGAGCGAGTTGGCGTTGTCGGGCTTATGCGTCATGTGCGTGATTTCGGAGAACGTGGCGAGGTCGAAGGCGTAGACACCCAGCCCGTTGGTGCCGACCCAGACGCGGCCTCGGTTGTCGGCTGCGATGTGCGACGGACGCATATCGCGGCGTGAGAAGAGATTCTCGCGCAGGAAAGAGTCGTAGACGTAGAGTGAGCCGTTTTTGACTCCCGCCCAGACGTTGCCGTCGACGCTCTCCAGTACGGTGACCACGTTGTTGCTGGCGCTGAACTTGGAGGGGGCGCCCGGGCGCAGGGAGCGGCTTACGTAGCGATGGAGCGATATCTTGACAAGGCCTACGCCGTCGCTGCCGATCCAGATGTTGCCGGACTTGTCTTGACGGATGCACTGGATGTATTCCGGCACGTAGGCGTTTTTGCTCGTAACGCGTTGAGCGTCTTCGCGGTTTTCGTCGTAGCGCACGAGGCCGTGACCGTGGCTGCTTATCCAATAGACGCCCGGCTCGACGATGTCGGGGATGATGGTGATCCTTCTGTCGTCGGAGGCTTCCTCGTCGTCCTCCTCTTTAATGACCACGCGTCGGAGGATGCTGTTGAGCTCGTCGAAATGGAAGAGCGAGCCGCCGCCGTCGAGCCAAACGCCGCCCTCGGAGTCCCTAAGAAGCCTCACGTCTCTGTCCGCCAAGGGGCAGGCGCCGATTTTGGAGAGAGGCGCGATCTCGCCGCTTTCGGCATTTATGATTTTGATGCCGCAAGGCGCTGTGGGTACGAGAGCCAACGACTCCGAGATTGACATGACGCTCTTGGCTTTGGCCCCGTCGAGCGA
>JAFPDB010000191.1 GCA_017390085.1 Bacteroidales bacterium
ACTATCTGCTTGAGTATAAGGGCAAAACTATCGAGAAAGGCAAGTACGAGAAAGGCAAGAAAGTCGGGACGTGGATATACTGGAACTATCAGGACATAGTCGAGCTGCGCTACAATTACGACACCGGGAAGCCGCTATACATTGTGCAACATATTGGCCACAAGTACTCCAAGACCGAAAGGCCGAGCGTGTACATAGGCAGCCCCGTCGTCCCCTACTACTTCGTCACGAGCAACGTCTTCTACCCCCAAAGCGAGGGACACCGCAACGGCGGCCAAGTGACACTGACCATCAACGTCAACGCCCAAGGCCGCATGACGGGCTACAAGATAAAGAAGAGCACGTCGGAAAACTTCTCCAAGGCCGTTCGGGTCGCGGCCGACATGATACCCTCCGACAAATGGCGTTGGATTCCGTCGCTCAAGAACGGAAAACCAGTCGATTCAGAATACGACATAGTGATATATTTTGACAATTAAACGTTTAATTTCACCAATCAGCACGCACGACAACTCGCCCCACTGATACTAAACAAGCAAAAACGCCGCAATTCTTTGTTATGCAAACGATAGCGAAATAGGCACGCGCAAAAATCATTAACTTTGTATTGCAAAATGAATATGAACAAATGAGAAAAAAGAACCTGGCCTACGTTCTCCTGGCCGACGGATTTGAAGAGGCAGAGGCCCTTGTGCCATTCGACATGCTAAAGCGCGGCGGCGCGGAAGTCTTCACAGTATCCATCGGCCAAGAACGTGCAAGGACCGGCAGCCACGGAATAAAGGTCGTGACGGATCAGACACTCGCAGACGGGTTGGCGGCCGACTACGATTTGCTCGTCCTCCCAGGCGGCCCCGGGACCGAAAACCTTCGCGATTCGGAAGCCGTACGGGCCGAAATCCTCAAGGCGGCGGCAGCTGGCAAACTTATAGGCGCTATATGCGCCGCACCCTCTGTGCTGGGCGGGATGGGCTTGCTAAACGGACGCAAGGCGACATGCTTCCCCGGCTACGAGGAATACTTCCAAGGCGTCACGCTCACGGACGATAGCGTCGTCGAGGACGGCAACTTCGTCACGGCAATCGGAGCAGGCGCAAGCTACGAGTTCGGACTCAAACTCGTTGAGAAACTTACGGATAAGGCTAACGCTGACGATGTGCGCCGGCGGATTTTCCTACGTTAAAAACGCCGCGCCGTATGCTCAACAATAAGACCATGCATTGGCTCGTGGCCGCGTTCTTTGCCCTCAGTTCCACATCTTGCCACCATAGCGCCGACAAAGAGAATTCCGACATCGCCGGCATCGTGCCTCAGGCCGACGACGGCACCCCATACAGCGCCATGGAGGCGCGCTACACCTCCTGGCCAGCCCCCGACACGATGCTCATCTACATCGACGGCTCGCAATACAAAGTATCCTCAAAAGGCGAAGTCATCGCACCCGACGGGCGGCGCAGCTTCATGATCGGCAACGAGGGCGTCATCGAGACACTCTACTTCACCCAGAAGGGCAACAGCCTTTTCCTCTTCTACACCGACACGACAAACGATGGCTCGGCAAGTTTCGCCAAGCGCATCGACATCCCCACGGGCAAGACAATCTGGACGAGCGACGTCACAGGCATAGCCGTCGGCAAACCCGTCATACGCGGCCAGTTCGCCTACATCGGCTCCTTCGGATTCGTGGGCAAACTGAAACTCAAAAACGGCGAGTATGATTGGAAATACTCCAACCTCAACAACGCCGGGCGTTTCGAGAAGTTCCAAGAGATTGTGTTCCCGTCGGGACGCGAGGTGGCCTTCTTGGCCCCACATCCTTTCTCGATAGATTGCGACACAGTGGTCATAAACGACTTGACAGGCGAGATAATCAAGATGAACTAAAAAAGCCCGACAGCCTACGCCGCCATAACGAACCTGCCGCACGTTTCCGCACGAAAGCGAGAACGGGCGGCTTCGCTTTTACACCATTTTGTCGTGAGAATTGTCGTTTATAGCGGCAGCAAGGAGTTGCCTATTCTGAAAGAATCGTTATCTTTGGATAACTTCAAGAAAAGCGGCCCATGCTCAAACAACTACATATCTCCTTTTGCCTGATGGCGGTCGCCCTCGGCTTCGCGACCGACCTTCGTGCGCAATTTTACCCCACCCCCGACAGCATCTACAAGATTAACGAGGAAGGACAGCTCACCTCGCGATCCTACTTCCGCTACGACGCCCAAAGCCGACAGACCGGGGTGGCGCACCTGACGTGGAACAAGAAGACTGGCGAATGGGTCGGCACATATCAAGAGCTCGTCGAATACGACGACGCCGGAAACGTCGTCGACAAGAAAACATCTTTCTGGGATACGGACAAATACGACTGGAAACTTGCCGAGCACGAGAAGGCCAGCTACGACACCGAAGGCCGGTTGACCTCGTCGGAGGTGATGCGTTTCAACGTCCGCCGCGACACGTGGATCGGCGAAAATAAGCAAGAGATAAAATATAACGCCGATGGGCAACGCGCGCTCGCCACGACATATAAGTGGGACGACGACCTCGGCAAATGGATGCCTTTCGAGAAAACCAGCAGCGAATACACCCAAAAACTCAAAACCACCGACACCAAGCAAACGTGGAGGCAAGGGCAATGGGAAAACGCAGAAAAGACGGCATACGAATATGACGCCAAAAGCCGCGCACTCGCCTCCGCCACGACGAGCGGATGGAACGGAGCAGCATGGGTCCCAAGCACGAAGACCGCATACTCCAAGACCGCCAGCGGCGACAAGACGACCGTAGTGACCGACCTCCTGACATACGATTCGGCTACAAGCCAATGGATTAGCCAAGAGAAGCAAACGACAACCCTCGACTCTCACGGCTCGGAGACACTCTCCACACGTGAGAAATGGAACGGGAAAGAGTGGGTCATAACCGAACGCGAGCGTACCGACCTGGCCTACGACCAATGGGGGCATTGCACCCATCAGGAAAAATCCGTCATGACGGGCGCCGACCAATGGGAGGGGCGAACCAAAGTCGACAAGACCTACAACGAGTATGGCGACGTCCTGACGGAAGTCCGCCTCACATGGGACAGCCAACTGAGAGTGTGGAGAGGCGTGGTAAACGAGAAACGGGAATACGGCCCCATGGGCGACGTCCTGTCGGAAGAGAAAATGAGATGGGACCGCCGCGCCCAGACGTGGAAACCGCAGAGCAAGTCGTCATACAAATACGACGACGAGCATAACAAGATTGCTGAAAACACATCGGCATGGAACCCCTTAAAGGACGACTACGAGGAGTTCTTCGTAGGCCGCACGTCGTACAAGCTCAACCGTAAGGGATTCATCACGGAAGTCATCGAGCAAACAAAGGAAGAAGGCAAGTGGAAAACACGCCAGACGACAAAGTATTTCTTTCAGTGACCAGACGGGCAAATGGAATCTAAGACACCAAACGCGGAAATAATTGAGGAGCGGATGCGCGGCCTCCAT
>JAFPDB010000192.1 GCA_017390085.1 Bacteroidales bacterium
CCACCCGAGAGGACCGAGACCTTCTTCTCGATGTCTTCGCCACCGAACATGAAGGCTCCGAGCATATCCCTGATTTTGAGGCGGATGTCGCCTACCGCTACTCGGTCGACGGTGTCGAAGACGGTATCTTCGGGGTTGAGCATATCGGCCTGGTTTTGGGCGAAGTAGCCGATTTTGACGCCATGGCCGAGGATTATCTCCCCCTGATGATCGAGCTCTCGCATAATCATTCGGGCCATTGTCGTCTTGCCCTCGCCGTTTCGGCCGACGAAGGCCACCTTCTCTCCGCGTTCGATTTCGAAATCGACATCGTTGATTACGACGTGGTCGCCAAAGGCTTTGGAGATGTGTTTTCCTCGGACGGTTACGACACCCGAGTGGGGCGCGGGGGGGAACTTGATGTTGAGCGCGCTCTTGTCGAAATCGTCGATCTGAATACGTTCAACCTTCTCGAGTTGCTTGATGCGGCTCTGGACTTGTACGGATTTCGTGGCCTTGTAGCGGAAGCGCTCGATGAACTTTTCGGTGTCGGCAATCATCTTTTGCTGATTTCGATAGGCGTTCATCTGCTGTTCGAAACGTTCCTGGCGAAGGATGAGGTATTTGGAGTAGTTGGCCTTGTAGTCGTAGATTTTGCCGAGGACGATTTCGACGGTTCGGGTGGTCACGTTGTCGAGGAAGGCGCGGTCGTGTGATATGACGACAACGGCGCCGGAATACTCTTTGAGGAAATCCTCGAGCCATTGTATGGACTCGATGTCCAGGTGGTTAGTGGGCTCGTCGAGCAAGATGACGTCGGGGTGGGAAAGGAGGATTTTTGCCAGCTCGATACGCATTCGCCATCCTCCGGAGAATTCTTTCGTTGCGCGCTCAAAATCGGAGCGTTCGAAGCCCAGACCTTTGAGGGTGGTTTCGATTTCGGCCTTATAGTTGTCGCCTCCCATGAGCGAGAGGCGTTCGGTTTTTTCGGAGAGTTCGTTAAGGAACTCCATGTATTCTTCGGACTCGTAGTCGGTACGGACGGCCAGCTCGGCGTTCATCTCGTCGACGCGGCTTTGGAGGTCCTTGAGTTCCTTGAGCGCGCTCTCGGCCTCTGCAAAGACTGTCTTATCGTCGCCGTAGGTCATGTGCTGTGGCAGGTAGCCAATCTTGCACTCTTTGGGGATGGAGACGGAGCCTTCGGTTGGCGGCTGGATGCCGCAAATGACCTTGAGCATTGTCGACTTTCCCGCGCCGTTTTTTCCGGCGAGTCCTATTCGGTCTTTGTCGCCTACGTTGAATGTTATTCCGTCAAAGAGTTTGAAGCCCCCAAAGGCTACAGACAGATTGTTTATAGCTATCACTTGCTGTTGTCTTTATCTTATTGTCAATCAGATTCGTTGGAGATAAGTGTCAGTCGCCGACATTGGCTACGCTCACGCTGCCGTCTGGCGAGAAGGTGATGGTCTTGAGGCCCACGTTTACCGCCCCGCCCCAGTTGGTCAGGCTCCGGAAATGGAAATTGGATTGAAGCAGGTGGGGACGGTAGGCGTTGATGTCGCGGACGAAGGCGGGTCCCTGCTTGACGAGCGCGCCGACGAATTTGAGGGCTAAGTCGTAGCCCCAAAGCCCGTATTCGGAGAAGCCCGACATGGGCTTTAGTTTCTGGAAATAGGGGGTGAAGGCGATGGGCTCTGTGAAATAGAGTCGGCGGTACTTGTTGACCCCGTGGCGGGTGAGGGGGTCGGTGTCGTCGACGGCGAAGGTGGTGTAGATTCGGGTGTTGAGGCGATGGAAGACTTCGATCTCGATGGTCTCGAAAGAGAGCCATTCGCTCGTTGCCCAGAGCTCGACCTTGGCCTCTGGTTTTTGCTCAACGACTCCCGCGAGTGAGGTCAGCACACTGTTGACTTGAGCTTCGTTGTTGGATGGAAAGATGACGATGTTGGACTTGTCGGGCATCAGGAGTTCGAGGAACTTGGTGGGCTCGGAGGTCTTGTATTCGTATTCGGAGAGCTGGACACCGGCCCTTGCGCAAAGGGTCCGCAGCGTCTGAGTGCGGAACTTGTATTGCGCGGACTTGGTGTTGGTCTTAATCATGATGACGTTATGGCCAGTGAGTTTGCTCACCATTTGTGTGAGAATCTCCTTTCCGCTGATGGTGTCGATTACGCTCGCTTGGAAAATGTAGGGGTTCTCCAGTATCGTGCTGTCGCATTGGGCGAAGGGCAAGACCACGGGGACACGCCTGTCGTTGGCGTAGCGCATGACATCTGCCATCTCGCCTTTGCGCGCCGGGCCGATGATGATGTCGGGTTTGGCGGTTGCGGTGTTGAGCTGGTTGATGGCTTCGAGTCGATTGTTGGTGTCAAGTACTTTGAGCCTGATGTTGGCACCCGCCTGGGAGAGGCTGTCGAGGGCCATTCGGACTCCCTCGTAGAACTCCAAGTAGCGTCGGGTCTTGAAATTGTAGCTCTGGTTATTGGTGTTTACTCCGCTCTGCCTGAGGTCGTTGAGTTCGGCATAGGCGTTGAAGGGCAGCATGAGGAAGACGTTGAGTTCCGGGCGTCCGGCCTTGTCGTAGTCGTAGTCTTGCCCCCAATCGCCAATGTTCTCGACATTGCCGATGTAGGAGGTGTCGGTCGTGGCGGGCGTCACGTTGTCGGTCTTGACGGTGTGCGGGATTTTGATTATCGTGCCTCGCTTCAAGTTGTCGGCCGTAAGCCCGTCGTTGGCTTTAAGAATGTCGTCGACACTGACGCCTTGCTGCTTGGCGATGGAGAAGAGCGTCTCTCGCCTGCCCACCTCGTAGTCGGTGTATTCGGTCTTGGCTTGCAACCCTTTTGGCACGGCAATGACCTGGCCGATGCGTAGCGAGTTCCAGTCCACGCCTTTGTTGACGTCTTTGATTTTCTCTTGCGACACATTGTATTTCATGCACAAGGAGAAGAGTGTCTCGCCCTGCGCCATGCGGTGGTAGAAGAAGGCCTCGTCTTCGGTCGGGATTTGCGACTGCGGGATTCGGATGGCCGTTCCCACGGGCAGGCTTGCGGGGTTGAGGACGACGTTGGCATCGATGATTTGCTGAGCCTTGACGCCATAGCGGCGTCCGATGGAGTAGAGCGTCTCTCCAAGCTGAATGACGTGGAGTACGTAGGCTTGCGCGGACGAGGATGGGAGTCTCAGGACATCGCCCGCCTTTATTCCGGAAGCTATGGAGGGGTTGAGCGCCAAAAGTTGCGCGACAGTGAGTCCATTGCGCTGTGCGATGCCGAACATGGTGTCTCCCTTTACGACGGTGTATTCCACCATTGCCTTAGGCTCGGCGTCGCCCGTCGCGGCGGACAGCTTCAGGACGTCGCCCTCGCGGATGCCTTGAGCGATGCCGGGATTGAGAGAGAGCAACTTCTCGTATGTCAGACCGTAGGAGCGTGCGATGCTGTAGGCGGTGTCGCCCTTTTTGACCGTGTAGGTGACGGGGGTTTGCGGCAAACTTTTCATCTTCATGGGGATGCGCAAGACGACTCCCTCGACGAGCCCCATGTTCTTCAAGCTCGGATTGGCGGATATGATGTCTTCTTGTGTGACTCCGTAGTCGAGACACAAGCGGTAGAAGCTCTCGCCTTTGGCGACGGTGTGGAGCTTGTAGCTTCGGCCGCCGTCGGTGACGATTTGCTGCGCGAGGGTGGCGCCCGCCATTGTCACGAAGAGGGCGACGGCGACCAAAATCCGCGTCGTTCGGTTGAATATCATTATGCAGGGGTGTTTAGCTGTTTTTGAGGATTATTTGAGGCCAAGAATCTTGTCGACAGCCCACTCGATGCCGTCGTCGTCGACGGACGGGCAGACCAAGTCGGCACAGGCTTTTACGGAGTCGACGGCGTTGCCCATAGCCACGCCGACTCCGGCGAAACGGAGCATCTCGGTGTCGTTTCCACCGTCGCCGAAAGCAATGACCTCTTCGGGCGAAGCGCCGATAATTTCGCAGAGCTTCTTCATGCCGCGAGGTTTGCTCTGTCCGCGAGGCACGACGTCGGTGAAGATGGGGCTCCAGCGTTGTGACTGGCAATGCGGCAGCCCGGCCATGACTCGCGGCTCGGCATCGGCGTCGAAGAAGGATATCATCTGGAATACGTCGGAGTCGGCGTATTGGCGGAGGTCGGTCAGGTCGGGTCGTTTGAAGTTGAGCTGCTGGAAAATGGCCTCGGCGGCGGAGTCGACGAAGTTCATTTTAAGGTCGTCGAGCATGACGAAAGCCGTGGCGAAAGGGGTTATGGGTTGGCTTGTCCGCCCGTCGGGGTAGAGAGTGTCGAGAAGTCGTCGGACGTCGTCCTTGTCGATGGGGTTGGTGTCGACAATCTGGCCTTGAAAGTAGTTGATGCCGCCATTGACGGTGACGTAGCCGTCGAATTCGAGGTCGCCAAGGTTGTCAATCTTCGAGAGGTGTCTTCCCGAGGAGATGAAACACTTGACTCCTCGTGCCTTGAGCTTGTCAATTGCCCTTATTGCGCTCTCGGGTACGCAGTGTGTGTTGAAGCTCACGAGTGTTCCGTCAATGTCGAAAAATGCAGCCTTGAACATTATTAGTGTGGATATACGGGGCAAAAATACTTATTATTCTACTGTTGCCGAGAATTTTTGGGGAGTAAACTTAAACGCGGCGGGGCGAGCTTGACCGTGCTAGTCTGCACGGGACGAAATAACACACCTTAACCCGACGGTCCAACGCTCTGCCGCGCTTTTTTCTTAATTTGGCGTTAGATTTTACGACCTAACGTTATACATATCAATTCATGAAAAAGGTTGTCACATTCGGGGAGATCTTGCTCCGCCTGACGCCCCCGGGGTATCTGAAATTCTCACAGACTCGCGAATATTGCGCCACCTTTGGCGGGTCGGAGACCAACGTTGCCGTGTCGCTTGCGCACATGGGCCTAAAGAGCGAGTTTGTAACCAAACTGCCCGACAACGACATTGCTCGCACGGCCGTTGCCGACTTGCGCTCGCATGGCGTCGAGACTGGCCACATTGCCTATGGTGGCGAGCGTATCGGGTTGTATTATTACGAGAACACCTCCTCATTCCGCACGTCGAAAGTGGTCTACGACCGCGCCAACTCGTCGTTCTCGACCTCGAACTTCTCGCGCGCGTCCTTCTCGCGGCCGTACACCTTCACGAGCGCGTGGCCCGAGATCCTCATCTTCCCCAACC
>JAFPDB010000193.1 GCA_017390085.1 Bacteroidales bacterium
CGGAACGCAGTTTTGCGCTTGCGCCGCAAGCATTGGGATCATGGCCATTATGGCCGCAAGTACTCTCTTCATTAGCTTTACTAAAAATTTGTTTGCCGAATAATTAAACGAAAAAAACTCTGTAAAGTTCCGAACGCGGGAGGCTATTTGCCTTCGGGAGCCGCATCCCGCTCGGCCTCAGCGGGCCGCTCCTCTTTCCGACGATGGAAAATCTTGTCCCAATACTTGCGGAAGAGCTGCCGGAAGGAGTTGAACTCCTCCTGAAACGAGATTCCGATACCCTGCGTCGTGGGCGACGTTTCGTAGATAACGTCATTGTTGGAGTGTGTGTAGGCCTTGGCGCGGACTGTCCCCTGCTTATTGAGCTTGACCTCGACGTCGAAGTCGCCAATGAGCGAGCCGTCGCCGCCTGACGAGGCCGAGGCGTCGCGGCCGTAGCCTATGTTGCCGCTCAGCACTATCTTGTTGTCGAGCATCTGCGTCGAGAGCGAAAGCTCGTACTCCTCGTTCGTGACCTCGTCGCCCGGGCGGTAGTTGACCCCGATGCCAATCTTACGGTCGTTCTGGCTGAAGAGGTCGCTCAACTGGTTGCTAATGAGCTCCGAGGCCGTAGTGCCTATATAGCTCGAGCTTTGAGTCGAAGCCTGCGCCCCCGCGCCCTGAGGGTTGTAGAATCGGTTGGCCGTCAGTAGTGAGAAGACCTGCCTGTTCATCTCCTCCTGGGTGTTGACGAACTGGTCGAGTGCGTACTGGTTGAAGTTCTGCGACGACGGGATATCGATGTCGAAACGGATGTCGGGGTTGGTCAACTTGTTGGACAAGATGATGTTACAGTTCACGGGCACGCGCCTCTTCATGTCGGAGCCAGCGTCTTCGCCCGCGTTCTGCATCAGGTCGTAGAGCGAGGCCTTGACTTTATACGTGGCCGTAATGTCGACAATGGCGTCGTAGGGTCCGCCGTCCCACGCAATGAGCCCCCCACGGTTGATGTCGAACTTCTTGTTGACGATGTTCTCGAAGGAGAAGTTGTATTGCCCGCTCTCGATCTCGTAGGTCCCTTGCATGGTGAGCTCCCCCACGCGATCCACGGCCACGAGGATTTGCCCCCTTCCGCGCCCGACGAGCTTGTTGCCCGTCTGCTGGTTTATGACCACCGACATCTCCGCGTCGGGCGTAATGTTGAGGTTAAGGTCGGCCGACGTCCCGAGCCCGAGACGGCTCGTCTGCGCCACTACCACCTCGTCGGGCTTCTTGAAGAGGATGTAGTCCTGCTGGCCAATGTCCGACTTTGCCGACGGGGCTACCATGAAGACCGTGCCCGGCATGGTCTTGGCGTCGATACCTATATAGATGGCGTCGGTAGGGCCCGAGATTTTCATGCGCCCAGTGCCGTAGACCGTGCCGTAATACGAGGGGCTGTCGTGCGAGGTCGTCCGCAAGAGCAGCGAGTTGTCGACGTCGAAGATGAGGTTGTTGTCGAGGTTGGAGAACATATCGTGGCCGATGTAGCCGTAGAAGACGCCCCTCCCCTTGCGGTCGTCGGTGAAGCGGATGTTGTGGAAGTCCAACGAGTTGGGCGAGATGACGAGCGAGTCGTCCTGGTTGATGTGATACGTGACGTTGGTCTGCATCACGCGGAAATAGTTGTCGTCGTTCATCTGGAGACGGGCGTCGAGCATCAAGCCATCGAGAGGGCCGTGGAGGCGCAACTTGCCGCTCGTCGAGCCGCGCCATTGGTCGATACACGCGTCGAGGTAGAAGTTGAGGAATCCCGTCGAGAGGCTGTCGATGTCGAAACGAAGGTCCATATACGACTTGCCGACATCCACATACCCCGTGGCCAAAGCCCGCGGGACTCCGCCCGTCACTATGTCGAGACCGATGTCCACCTTGGCGTTGTCGGGAGACCACGTCGTCGTGACGTCCATGTGTTCGAGGCTGTCGCCGTTGACGACGAGCCTCTCGATGCTGCCCGACGAGAGGAGCCTGACATCGCCGAGGGCGGCACTGATGAAGGCATCGGCGTAGAGGTCGCCCTTGAGGCTGTATTTCGAGCTGGCGTCTGTCTTCAGCAGCCTCTCGAGCACGATACGGTTGAGGGCCAAGTGGAGGGTGTCGTCGGTGCTTTCCGAGGCCACCCCATGCGCTCGTATGGAGTGCTCGCCCGAGGCGAGGCTAAAGTTACCCACGGCCACCCGGCCCCGCCCCACGTCGAAACGGCACGAGTCGAGCACCCACACGTCGCCATCGGTAGTCAGCTGCGAACGATCCACGGCCACGCTCGCCACTACTTGGCCGTCGGCGTCGCGCCCGAGGGCGGCCTCGGCGTTAATATGCCCTCCCTCCGTGCGACCGTCGGAGAGACGCCAATCGGCGTCGGCCACGATGTTGTCGCCCTCAGCCTCGGCCGACAGGCGCAAACCGCGGATTACCCCCATCATGGGGCCACTCGCCCGGTCGGCCGTAAGCCCCGCACCCATAAGCCCGTCGTTGGCCATGGCGGCGGCACGGAACCCCGCCATCTCGACTCCCGAATAGCGCAGCGTGTCGACTCTCATGCTCAGCCACGCCGTGCGGGTCTCCGAATCGACGCTCCCGCGGACCACCAGACTATCCGACAGCCCCACCTCGGGGGCGAACATCCGCGCCAATTTGCGCGACTGCGGCACGCTGAGCGAGAATTCCGTCTTCTGGGTTTTATGGCTCCGATGGGTCGGCAAGCCGAGGCTCGGCACTGCCGCCGCTAAGAGCGACCGCAACTCGTCGCCCAACCCGGCAAAGTCGAAACTCCCTATGGCGCGCCCCTCGCATACGTCCGACGACAACCTGAACGCCCGCCGCCCGAACTCGTCGAGGCCCAACGATGCCGATAGTTCGCGGCTGCGAATAGTGTCGCCCCTGTTGGCCACCGACAACCCGACGATGTCGACATCCGCCATGGCGCTCTGGGGCTCGAGGCCTACCGTGCTGGCGTTCATGCGGAAAGAGGCCCACGAGTCGGGCGTGAAGACTTTGTCGTTGAGGCGGCCGAGCCTTACGGTGTCGGCCTGCAGGGTCAGCGAGGCGTAGGGGCTCAACCCGCCCCCCTCGTATTCACAAACGGCAATCAGCCTGCCGAAATCGGGGTCGTCGATATTTATGGCACCGGCCACGTTCTCCCCCTCCATTACGCCATGAAGCCGCATCCCGGGAAACACTACGCCCTTGGCCGCGAGGCTCTCGACTTTGCCCCTCAGCGTGACGTAGCGCAGCCCCTCGCGGTCGGCGCGCCCGACTGCAAAGAGTCGGGCATCGAGGCGGTCGACGGCCCCGCCCGTCCATACTGTCGGCTCGGCCGACACCTCAAGTCGCGAGTCGATGTCCATGGTCCGCCATCTGTCGTCAGAATGGATTGTGGCATAGACCTTCAGCTCGTCGCTTCCCGACGATACCGTGAGCCCAATCGAGCCGTCGCCATTGTCGGCGTCGACCACGGCGTTGCCCGATATTTTGGCCACCCCGCACGCCACGTCGACAGGTATCGGCACCTCCACGCCCGCCAGTTCGCAAATGTCGGAGGGCGCCGCGCGACCCTCAATCGAGACCTTGGCCCACGAGAGGCGCTCCCAATTCTCGACTCGCCCCATGCCCGTAATCACGACATACGACGCGTCGCCTACCGAGAGCCGCAAGCGTCTGAGATCCAGCATCTCGCCATCGACCCGCCCGCTAACCGACATCCCGACCCTCGGGGCGTCGCGCCCCATGGCGAGTGAGAGGACGTCGGATGTCAGACGCAAGCTCGGAATCTCGACCCGCGCCATGCTGCATCCCGACGAGTCGACCACGGCGCTCAACTCGTCGACGCGGGCCAAGCTGCCGTCGATGCTCATGTTGCCGTGACGGAAACTGATGGTGTCGCCGCGCATGGCAAGGCTGCCGCTCAGACCCACCCTCAGGTTGTCGTAGTCGGGCAGGCTGAAAGCGACTTCGGATATTTGACCAACCACGCTCGCGCTGTCCACCCTCAGGCTGTCGATTGTCAGGTCGACATCGCCCACCCTGACGGTCTCGCCGTTGGCCGGCTCATAGGTCAACCGCCCTTGACCAATTTGTATATGCCTGATTCCGAGAGCCTTAGTAATACCTTGAGAAGTGGAGTCCTGGCCCGCAAGGGCGGCAATGTTGAGCCGCCCGTCGTTCATTTGGCGGATTAGCAAGTCGAGGCTGTCGACCTTGACGAACTCCACGCCAATGCCGCCCGACAAGATTTCCGGCCACGACAAGTCGGCCACGGCGCGGCTCACGCCCGCCATTGGCAACGAATCGGCATCGGATATGACGACTTCAGAAAACTCGATTGTTGAAAAAGGAAAGAAACGAATGCCACCCACCTCCACAGGCACCCCGAAAGCCTCCGACAGCGAACGCCCGACAACGCCACCCGCCCATTTCTGGACAGGGCGCAACTGCACGAGCCCGACACACAGCAGCAAGGCAAACATTGCCGCCAACACCGTGGCCCATAACGCTGTTAGAATCTTTTTGCTATATTTGCCCATTAAAAATAAGGCGGACCGACTCCCACGCCAGCCCTCGAGGGAAAACAAAAATAGGCAATAAAGGCCTATCTCCCTACGCAAGAGCGGTTAAAAACACGGGCACCGCGCCTCCCCCACCCCGCGCCGCAAACACGCCAACAAGGGCGCCGCCTTTCTCGCAGAACACAAAATGTCAACCCTCATATTAGGCATCGAGTCGTCGTGCGACGACACCTCGGCGGCCGTCCTCTCCGACGGACGTGTCCTCTCCAACGTCACAGCCAGCCAAGCCGTCCACCTCCGCTACGGCGGCGTAGTCCCCGAGCTGGCATCGCGCGCCCACGAGCAAAACATCATTCCCGTAGTAGACAAAGCGTTGGCCGACGCCGGCGTCAAAGCTGAAGAGCTCTCGGCCGTGGCCTTCACGCGAGGCCCGGGCCTCATGGGCTCGCTGCTCGTGGGAGTCTCCTTCGCCAAAGGCTTCGCCATGGCGTTGGGCAAGCCAATCATCGACGTCAACCACCTCCAGGCACACGTCTCGGCACACTTCATCGTCGAGGAGGACAAACCGCTGCCGGAGTTCCCGTTCCTCTGCCTGCTCGTCTCGGGCGGCAACAGCCAAATCCTTCTCGTCAAGGACTTTATGGATATGCAGATCATCGGGCAGACCATCGACGACGCCGCCGGAGAGGCCTTCGACAAGTGCGCGAAAGTCATGGGCTTGGGCTACCCCGGAGGCCCGGTCATCAACAAGCTCGCCAACGAGGGCGACCCCAAGGCTTTCGCTTTCGCCCGCCCCCACGTCGGCGGCTACGACTACAGCTTCAGCGGACTCAAGACCTCTTTCCTCTACACCCTGCGCGACGAGCTGAAGAGAGACCCCGACTTCGTCGAGAAACGCAAGGCCGACCTTTGCGCCTCGCTCCAACACACGGTGGTCGACATCCTGATGAAGAACCTCACACGCGCCGCCGTCGACTTGGGCATCCGCACCGTCGCCGTGGCCGGCGGAGTGTCGGCCAACAGCGGGCTTCGCGACGCCTTCGTCAAGCTCCACGAGAGCCGCGGGTGGAACGTCTTCATCCCAAAATTCGCCTACACCACCGACAACGCCGCCATGGTCGCCTCGGCGGGCTACCGCAAATTCCAGAAGAGCCAGTTCACGACCCTCGACGCCGCCCCATTCTCGCGAACAATAGTCTAAAAAAATAAACTGCCGCCCTCATGCCCAACACCCAAGGCCACAGGCTAAACTCCAAATACGTCATGACCCGCGTAGGGGGCGAAGCCGTCATCGCCCCAATATGCGACTCCACGGCCGACATGGGACAAATAATGAGCATCAACGCCACCGGAGCCAAAATCCTCGACTGCCTGAAACAGGGCATGACCGACAGCCAGACCGCCGACTACATGGTCAAGCAATACCCCGACGCCAAGCCCGAAATCGTCCGCACGGGAGTGAGCAGGTTCATCGACGAGATGCTGGACAAAGGAATCCTCGAACCGGAAGACGACAGCATGTAGCCCCAACCGCAATCCCGCACCGCCGCCACAAGAGAAAAACAAAACAACCTAACCCCCTAAACCACAAGACAGACCATGGAACTGATTGAAGAAGAGGTGATGAGCGTGGCCGTTGCCGACATCCGCATGGACTTCAGGGCCGTCGGCGTGAAGCTGTCAGACGTCAGCTTTGGGGGATTCGGTTCAGTAAGGCCGTCGCACACATGGAAACCGCTCCCCTCCGACATCATCGTCGTCACGCTCACGAAAGGCTCTGAAATCAAGACCCTCGACAACGCCAAGGCACAATTCCGCGCCCCCCTGACCCCCGAAAACCCAACCTGCGAATGGACGCTCCAGACAACCGACAACGCAGAGGTCATCACTACAATCTTCCCCCACGGAGACATCCGGGCTGCGCAAATAACGCTCCGCGGCACCATCGCCACCATGCAGATTGAGCCCGTCGACCCGGACGCCAAAAGCGTCTCGCCTTACATATACCCTCTTTTCAACGTCTTCCTGTCGCGGCTCCTGCTGCGCCGCGGCGGCTTCCTGATCCACTCGTCGGTCGTCTGCACGGGAATTGGCAAAGGACTCCTCTTCACAGCCAAGTCCGGCACGGGCAAAAGCACCATAGCCCGCCTCTTCAACAAAAACAGCAGGGCCATAACCATCAACGACGACATGGTCGCCATCCGACCCGCCAAACGCCAAGGCGACCCGCCGCGGGCCTACAACATACCCATGCCCGCCTACAAGCAGCGCCCGACATCCACCACCCTACGCGCCACTTTCGCCATAAGCCAATCGCCAACCAACGAGCTGACACGCGTCGAGTCGGAGGCCGAGAACGTCGGCCTGATGCTCGCCAACGTCCTCCAGCAGCCTTGCGACGAATGGAGCGCCAAAACCATAGCCAGCAACGTGTGGCAATGCTTCGGAGGGCTGCACTCTTTCCGACTCGGCTTCGAGCCGAGCGGCGCGGTGGTAGGGCTCATAATCAAGACCATCAGCGCGCTGGGCAAGCCCCACCCCCACAAGTCATAGCCCACCGCCCTCCAAATGACGACAGAAATCAAAAAACAGGGCCTCCTGATCGCCAAGGCCCTCGAGACGGGGCTACGCGTAAGGCTGCGCGTGGGCGGACGGAGCATGACCCCCTCCATCCTCTCGCGCTCGTGGGTCATAGTGCGCCCACGAGACGAGAACGAAATCCCGCCACTCGGGACCGTGGTCATGCTCCAAACGACAAACAGCCCGCGATACATAGTCCACAGAGTAATTTCCTCCAACGGCGAGCAAATCACCACGCAGGGCGACTCCAACCTCGCCCCCGACGAACCAGTCCACTACTCGAGAATAGTCGGCATCGTGGCGAGCCGCGAACTCTTTGGCCGACGCCTCGCCATGCGCCCCAACGCCTGGAGCCGGTGGATTCTCCGCCACCCGACGGCCGCCCACAAGCTCAACCACCTGATAGCCAACGTCCTGCACTGCGTGGCGGGCCTCGCCTTACGGCGGCGGGAAGAGGAGACGGCGGCATGAAGACCGCAAGCGTCATAGGCCGTTCGCTCGGCATAGTGTGGCACTCGTCGCCACGGCTCTCCACGCTGCTCGGCCTGTGCGTAGTCGTAAGGTCGGCATTGCCGCTGCTCGTGCTCAAGACCATGTCGACCCTCGTCGACGCCACCCTCGCCGCCTACCCCGCCCTCAAGACGTCGCTCTCGGGAGGGCTTCGCGAGATAGCCTGGCCGCTCACACTGTTTGGCGCGTCGATGTTCGCCAACTACGCCATGCGCTCCGTCACCGAACTCCTGAGCGGCGAGCTTGGCGAGAAGATACGCGCCGACGTAGCCCACATGACCCACGCGCAGATGAGCCGCCTGAGCTACCAGACCATGCAAAGCCC
>JAFPDB010000194.1 GCA_017390085.1 Bacteroidales bacterium
ATCCACCTGCCTCGACACCTCGGGGCAGCCCTACACCTCCCAGCAAACTTTCGCCGACAAGTTCGCCTCCCTAATGGCACATACTGACACCGTCCTTTTCGACCTCAAGCACGCCGACAACGAAGCACACCGCCGCCTCACGGGCCAACCCAATGGCAACATCATCGAGTGCCTCCGCAAAATCGACGCGCTCGGACCAGACATCTGGATTCGGCACGTCCTCGTACCCCGAATCACCGATTCCGAAGAAAACTTAGTGGCAATCAGGCATTTGGCCGACTCGCTGACACACCTGAGACGGCTTGAGGTCTTGCCCTACCATTCAATGGCGCGCTTCAAGTACCAGAAACTCGGAATCAATTACACGCTCGAAGATACCCCACACCCCACGCCAGACGAGGTGCGCCGGGCTGAAATGCTGCTCAATTGCCGCAAATAGATGAAAAACACACTCATAGCCCTTCTCCTGCTCTTAGCCCCGTTGGCCTGTCATGGGCAGGTCAACGTCAACATCTACCCTGAGCGGCCTAAACTCGTCCTCCTCATAATGGTCGACAATCTCAACACCCAGCAAATTGAGATTGTACGCAATCAATGTGGCCCCAAAGGCTTCAACAGAATCTTTGCAAACGGCGCGCGCCTTACCGATGCCTTCTACGACGCGGGCGGCAACTTCGTCGGCAAGAACCTCGCAACCCTTTTCACGGGAGCACCTGCGGCAACCCACGGTATTGTCGGCAGCCAATGGATTGACAGTTTCACGGGAAGGAAAATCGACGCCATTTATGGCGAGGTCCCGGGCTCCGGCAGATTCGACACCCTGGCAATGCCGCACAATGGGGCTCTGCTCTGTGGGACGGTGGCCAACGAGATACGTAAGGTCTACAACGACAAGGCTAAGGTCTTTTCCGTGGGCTTCGACCCGCAGATGCTCATATGGGCCTCTGGCACTAAGGCGGGGGAGCCTTTCTTATGGCTCGACAGGAGAAACGGTAAGGTGCGCGCGGCCAACGTCTCCGATTCAGCCACTCTCGGGTGGGTCGACGATTTCAACGATAAGAAAATCCCCGATGTATATAAGGCCAAGACGTGGGCGCCAAGGAAAGACATTACCGATTACCACCAGACACGCTTTTTCCCCGACGAGCGTCAATCGCCATTTTTCTACCCCCTCGGCGGCGTCAACTCCAAGGGCGAACGATACGCCGCCGTGTGCGGCTCCCCCTACGGCAACGACCTTATCCGCGACCTTGCGGCTTCAGCTCTCGTTTTCGAGGCGATGGGCAAAGACGACATCCCAGACATCATGACGGTGCAGTTCAATGCCACACCCGCGTCGGGTGTCAAGCGCCAGCCGCTCGACCCCGAGACAGAGGACCTACTTCTTGGCCTCGACGACAATATAGCGTCGCTCCTTCAGGTCGTGGACCAGACGGTCGGAATCGACAATACGCTCGTGATTTTCACAGCTGCGCGAGGCGCTTTCGATGTCGCCGCCACAGATTCGCCACAGTGGTCCGAGCGCGGGAGGGTGAGCCTCCAGAAAGCTTCGGCCCTGCTAAACCTCTACCTCATGGCTCTCTATGGGCAAGCGCGTTGGGTTAAGAACTATGCCCCGGGATGCATATACCTCGACCGCGAGATTGCCGAGAAGAAAGGCGTGAACTACGACACCCTCATGGCGCGCTCTTGCCAGTTCCTCACCCAAGTCAAGGGCATTGGCGACGCTTTCCCGGCTCAGCATTTGCGCGACATAGTGTCGGCGTCGCCCGTCGTCGAGGCCATGCGCAATAACTACCACCCCAAGCGTAGCGGCGATATCCTCGTACATCTCGAACCCGGATGGGCTGAGGAACTCGACAATGGCCAGTGCCTCACGCAGTTGTGGAGCGGCGAGTTCGTCCCCCTCGTCTTCTATGGTTGGAGGATTCCCCGCACCGTCGTCTACGAGCCCCACAACATGGCCGACGTTGCCCCGACGCTCTGTTCTTTCATTGGTGTGGCGCGGCCCGACGCTTGCTCAGGGCAGCCCATAAGGCTTAGGGTGGGCGAGTAGTGAGGCGATGTCTCTGTTGTCAAGGAGAGACGGTCGCCCGGCCGTCCCCTAATAGGAGTTGCGGTGTCTCACTGCACGATTTTTATCGGAGAAGCGGCGTCTCGCCGCTTTTTCTGTTTGCCGTACGTTTCCTATCTGAAATGCGGTGTCTCACCGTACGTTTTCAAGGAAGGAAGGTCTCCCGACCTTCCACATCCTTCAAATCCATTGAAATCGTTACACAATCTATTTGTCTTGTTGTCAGAGGATTACAAGCATGTGGGTCGATGGACCGAGTGTGGACGACAAGTTGTGTCGGCAGTGTCGACAAAAACTCAAGCGGATA
>JAFPDB010000195.1 GCA_017390085.1 Bacteroidales bacterium
ATAAATCTCTTCCCCAATAAATATGAAATTAGCCAATAACGACGAGCTCTCCAAGCTGAAATGTGAAATACACGAGCTGCTTACTTTCAAATTAGGAAGCATGCCAAAGACATAAGGTAAGCCGCATTGCCGACATATTCTACAGCAGCCATAAAACTTGCCCTACGTAGAAACAGTCGCGACACTCCGCAACCGACTTAACAAGACTTTGGGGCCAGCGGGAGGAACGTAAAAGGGAGAACATGATTCATTTGCGCGACATCCACGCCCTCCTCTCGTCGGGGGGCATTCGCTCTATGGCGTAGCGGAGCGACGTTCGGGGCAACCTGTCGAAGCGCGTGTCGAGGTATCGGCGCAAGGCCTCAATGTCGCGTTTGCCCACCTCGCGGAGCGCCCACCCGACGGCTTTGTGAATCAGGTCGTGAGGGTGGGCCAGCAGCGCGTCGGCGATTCGGAAAGAGTCGTCGGCCCTCCCATTGCGGATGAGGGCGAGCGTCGAGACTATGGCGATGCGCTGCTCCCAAAGGTTGTCGCTCTTGGCGAGCCGGTCGAGAATGCCGGTGCTCGGCATCTGGCCCTGCTCGTCGGGCGAGAGCAGAAACTCGCCTACTACGTAGGGGCACGACAGGTCGACAAGGTCCCAGTTGTTGGCGCGGCGGGCGTTGCGCAAGTACAGGTCGAGAATCTGCCTGCGGCGTTGCGCATGGGCGGAGGGAGGCTCTTTGCGATGCGGGCGGGCGGCCGCCATCTCTTCGACGATGAGCAGGAATCCGCAGAGGCGCACCTCGTGCCATGGAGAGAGGAGGAGCTTCTCGATTTCGGCGTCGGGCAGGGTGTGCCGCGCCATGCGGACCACCGCCCTTGTCTGGGGGACCTTGATTCCGAGGAACTTATCGCCCTCGCCATACTGGCCTTCGCCTGTCTTGAAGAAGCGTTGCAATATCTGTCTCTGGGCGTTGTCGGCCATGGAGAGCATGGCTTGCTCGATTTCGTTGGATGTCGGCATAGGTGGAATTGTTGTGGACAGCGTCTTGCTCAAGTGGAACGTGTTGAATTAGAGCGATATATATGCGCATTCGTAAAGGGGGCATAAATTTAGACGATTTCGCTCGGGCTTCCAACGCCCGGAGGCGGAAATGGCGCGAGGACATACCCTCGGCGAGGTTTTTTGCAGACGTTTTGACACTTCTGTGACGTTTAATCCTCTTACACTTAGGCGTTTATGGTTATCCGGTTGACCAAGAATGGCAATTTTTCGCCTGCCGACAAAAAAATTCTTACACAAACGGCCGCCAAATGTTCCACTTTTTTTTTAGGAATATTATTATTTTTGGTCGATATCGATGCCGTCGCGGCCAACGGGCTGCGTGTGAGAGCCCGCATCGCGACGCAGGTTCTCTTGGCACGCTCGAATCGTAATAATGCTAACTACAACTTTTAACAGAAAACCTTTATGAAAACAAAGCTTTTCGTTAACGCAATGTCCGCTGTTGCGCTTCTGTTTACAACGGTCCAAGCAAGCAATGCCATGGGCAATGCGACCGACAACGAGAACAAGGCCGAAAACGCAAACGCGGCCCCAGCCGCGCAAGCCTCCGGCCCCATCGTCTACGTAAATGCCGCGACCGGCTCCAACCGCAACGACGGCTCCGCACCCGACAAAGCGATAAAGGACCTCCAGAAGGCTATCGACTTGGCCGCTGAGGACGCGACAATCCGAATCGCCGAGGGCAACTACCTCGGCAAGCTCGACCAGGGCTTCGTGGAAATCAAGAAATACGTCTCGCTCGAAGGCGGCTGGAACTCCACTTTCACAGAGCGCAACCCTGCTAAATACATCACTTCCATCCGCCCATCCGAACAACAATGCGGAACAAGTGGAAGCCACGCCAGCCTCGAAATCTATGTCCGTGGCAAGAGAACTCAGACCTTGATTATCGACGGCATCGCTTTCGACAAGGGCCTCTACAACAGATATTGCGCTTATAATCCCAAGGACAGCCGCACTGGCTCCCCCGAAGGCTGTGAGACAGGACGTATGCTCATCGAGGGCGAGAACCCCGCTGGTGCAAAGGTCGGTGGCACCCCTATCGGCAGACAGCTGCTCAGAGGTGAAGTCGAGGGCAATTTTATCGTCCGCAACTGTACCTTCGTCAACGGCTATCACTTTGCAATTGAGATGGGTTGTATTGCCGGACACTTCGACTTCTACAACAACGTCTTCGTTGCAAACCGTATGTCCGCTTGCGCTGTGCGTGGCATGAGTGCCGACCAAAACCTCTGCACCTTTGATTTCCACGACAACACCGTCCTTTTCACCTGGTGCCGCACCAAGGTGCAAGAGAGCATGGGCGTTGGCTTCCGTTTCATGACAGGTCTCAAAACCGTAAATGTAAACAACAACATTTTCGGCTGTTCCAACCTCGGCGCAGTTGAGCGCACGTTTTTTGACTCCAACGCCAAAAGAGAGGCTGAGCGTGTAACCAATGTCACCAACAACATCTTCTTCATGAACCGCAACAACATGACCGAAGGCGCTGCCGATCTTGTCCTCCCGTCGGGTGGTGGCAAATGGCTCTTCCTCGCAGCTTCGCAGATCGAAGATGCCGAGCAAATCAAGGAATACGAAGGCAATAAGGAGATGCAGGCCGACGAGAATTTCATCAAAGCCATCGATGCCGCATACCTCAAAGGCTACATGAGCCTCAACATCAATAGCTCCCAATCCTACGACGCCAACTCCGCCGCCAATCAGGTTAACCGTATGTTCGGAATGAACCAGCAAGGCACCGAGATCGTCAGAGCCTCCATGTACGCCAACCGTTACCCGTTCGAGAAGGCATTCAACCTCTTCGGCGCGGTGAAAGGTCATGGCGCGCAACTACCAAAGTAAAGCCCCTTTTCTGACGAACCTCAGAGGGTAAGAAACAGCCAGGGCTGGTTCCATTTGTGGAGCCAGCCCATTTTATTTTGTTTTTTGGCGGATGCGAATAATAGCTTTTTCTTGCCCTATATCTGGAGCATTAGCTCACACTGATGCTTTTTTCTTTATATCGGTTGTCAAATTTTGGGGAGTAGGAACTACGACTTCCAATCCGTAATACGCATTGGCGACACTCAATGACTTCTGGCACAGCGAGTCCAACGTCTCCTGCTCCTAAAGGGCCTCAAGGACAACCTTCGTCTTGAACGAGGCGTCGTATTTGCTTCTTTTTCCCATTTCGAATTTAGTTTTGGTTGCAAAAATAGCTCTTTGCTGTTGTCTTAATGCTGGGGAGTATTATACTTCCTCTTAGACACAATGTAGAAATTTCCGCTCTGACCGAGAACTACTTCACAGCAGACAGCTTTGTGGTCGCTCTTAATGTAATCTATGATGCTCTTCTTTAGGATGTCCGTAGGATAGTCATGCGGCTTTTTGTGATCAAAATCTATCCCATC
>JAFPDB010000196.1 GCA_017390085.1 Bacteroidales bacterium
ACGCCAAGTGCCCAGTCCTCGTCATCAGGCAGGGCATGGAGCAGAGCAACAGCTTCAGCCGAATGGCCGTGCCTCTCAACATCACCAAGGCCAGCCGCCGCAAGATTCCGCAGACTGTCAGGCTCGCCAAAATCTTCGGGGCAAAGACAATCATCGTTGGCATGCAGTCGTCGTCGATTCTCTCAATCTACTACCGCATCACCACAGCCATCAAGCAGGTTGAGAAATACATGAAGCAGAACGGCGTTGAGGTGGAGAGCACCGCCATGCTCAAGGGCAAAGACAACATCGGCAAGCTCTTCGAGGTCATATCCACCAAGCGCGCCGACCTCGTCGTGGTCGAGGCCGAGAACACCGGCGCCTTCTTCGCCGACCGTTTCCGACCCGAGCTCACCTCCGTCATCAACAACTCGCCGTGCCCCGTCCTCGTCATACCCGTCGAATACAAATAAATGAGCATGACAGACGGCTCCTCCGAGCCGCTTAACTTCATAAAATTCTGCCCTCACTGCGGCAGTCAAAGATTTGAAGCCCGCAGCGCCAAAGAATTCCTCTGTGGCGCCTGCGGCTTCAATTTCTTTATCAACTCGGCCGCGGCCGTAGTGGCCTTCATCCGCGACCCCAAAGGGCGCATCCTCCTGACGCGGCGCGACAGAGACCCCTGGGCGGGGCATCTCGACCTGCCAGGCGGTTTCGTGGACCCCGGGGAAAGCGCCGAACAAGCACTCCGCCGCGAAGTCAGGGAAGAACTGAACATCGACATCATCTCAGCCAAATACATCGCCTCAGCGCCTAACGAATACATCTTCAGCAACTTCAAAGTCCGGACCACAGACCTCGCTTTCGAGTGCCAGACCGACACCCTTCCCACAACCCCATCCGACGACGTCAGGCAGCTCGTCTGGACATGGCCACAAGACATTGACACCAGCCTTTTCCCATTCCCCTCAATCAGGCAACTCACCGAATCTTACCTCAAGTCCCTGCGATGCGCAAAGCCCTGACGCTCATCATATTGCTCCTCACCCTCGCCACTACGGCCTTTGCCGCGACGGCACTCGCGCAAGACGACAAGCAAGACGACCTGAACCGACAATTCTTCCAGCTCCAAAGCGACAAGCCCGTCTTCTCCACCGTCCGCGAAGGCCTCTCGTCGCCTCAGTGCCGCACAATTCTGCAAGACACCAAGGGCTACATCTGGATCGGGACGACAAACGGAATCACTCGCTACGACGGCTACGAGACTCACAACTTCGGAAACGCAAACAACGAGTCCAAGTCTTTCGACCGCTCAATAATGTTCTTGACCGAGGACACCATCAGCAACTGCATCTGGGCATCGCTCGACAAGACCCAGACGCTATTGCGCATCGACCTCAACACGTTTGAAACCACATCTTTATCCTACGACATCTCGGATTTCGACGACAAGAAAAGCATACAGAGCGCGCGAATCGTCTACGGCATGATGGCCATCACTGACTCCACACTTCTCTGCCGCTCGCGACTCTGCTACTTCACCATCAACAAGAATAACGGACACACGCGACTAATCTCACGAAACGACAAGGGCAAGAACAACACCCCGCGCACCAAGTACCTACCCTTTGGCGGCAAGATTCTCAACGTCTGCGACGGCACGCTACACTCCATCGGACAACTCGACAAGAGCGGCATCCCGCAAATCGAGGCCATCAACGTCCCCGACTCGCTCGGCCGAAACATGACAATCAAAGACGCCGCAGTGGCCTCCGATTCCACGCTCGCCATCGTCACCTTCGCCACCACCACCTGCAGCAACCTCTTCAACATCTACGAGTTAAACATTAACACTAAGAAAGCCAAGTACTTGGCCTGCTGCAACACCCCACACGGAATCGCGACTGCCGACGACGGCATTTGGATAGCATCGTCCCGTGGCCTATTCTTCTTCCGCAATTCGGACGGCAAAACCTACAACTTCACCACGGGCAACTCCACAATCCACGACAACGACCTCACTTGCATCATCCGCGTCAAGGACCAGCCAATCTTCTTCATCGGCTCCAACGACGGCCTGATAAAACTCGACTACTACGCCAGCATCTTTGAGCACATCGACATGAGGCGATACTCGCCCTCGAAAGACGCGCAGGCGTGGGCCGTGGCCAAAGACACCAAAGGAAACCATTGGGTCGGGTGCGTCGACGGTCTCTTCTTCCGCCCCAGCAACCAAGTGTATTTCAAAAGGGTGGACAACCAGGTATTCCAAGAGAAGGGCAACTACTGGGTCCTCGGCATTGAGGAGACGAAAGAGAGCGACCTCATCATCGTGGCCTACGCCAGACGTATCGTGGCCTACGACCATAACGGCAACTTCGTCCGCCTGCTCGCCGACCGCAAAAACCCGCCAGGCACGGCAAACGAAGACTACAACGTCATCCGCTCCGTGCAGACGCTACCGGGCGGACGCTTCTACTTCGCCACCGACAACGAGATCACCATCGCCGACACACACACTGGCAAACCCCTCCACGTCATCAAGTCATCGCAGAAAAGCAAGTTCCGCTACGCCCACACCGACGACTACAAGACAATCTGGATAGCGTGCCGCGACTATTCTCTCAGGCGACTCGACCTCAACACCCTCAAAATCACCACCGAGGACGACAACCTCAAAACAACTCTCGGCCGCGAGACAATCAGCACAATCCGACACTCCAAGAAGAACGGAGTCGACGAGCTTTGGATGGTCACCGTACGCGGCTCACTTCTCTACAAAAACCCAGGAATCAAGGGCATGAGGCACATAGACGTCGGCATCCCTTCCGGGCAATCGATTCGCTCCATCGAGATCGACGGGCAAGGCAACCTGTGGGGCGGCACAATCGACGGCCTCTTCCAAATCAACGACTCCAAGACTATCTACTTCCCCTCCGGAAAATTCGACATCTGCCACCAGTTCCTCAGCCGCTCGTCCAACATCGGGCCCGACGGCCAAATCCTCATGGGCGGCAAGTTCGACTTCATCGAGTTCACGCCCCAAAAGTTCTACCACAATAAACACTACCCCGCGCCAACCATCTCGTCATACATTCTGGCCAACTCCGTCCGCAAAGACTACGACATCATCATCGGCCACGACAACCTCTACCCCGGCGGCCCTATCGTCATCCCAGCCGGCACGCGGAGCATACTCCTCAAAACGCGAACCCTCAACTACACCGGCGAGATAAACGCCGCCGAATGGCGGCTCGACGACTCCGACACCTGGAATCGCACCGACAACACGGGAACCGTCGCCCTGACACACCTCTCGGAGGGCAAGCACACGCTCTTTTTGCGACCCATCGACGTCAACAACAAGCCTGTCAAGAACGTCGTCTCGACATTCATCATCCATAAGGACGTCTTCTTCTACGAGACACGCGCCTTCGTCGTCATCGTCATCACGTCGGTCCTCGCCGCGATAGCATTCTTCATCGTCCACCAGTACAGGCAGAACCAAAAGATTCAGAAGAAGCTCGCCACAGACCTGTCCACCATGTCGGGGATGCTCATCATGGCCAACAACGAGCTGCGCAACAACCAGGCCATAATCCAGAAGCAGAACGAGGACCTCGCCAACGCCAACGCCATCCTGGAGCATACCGTCGCGGAGAGGACGAGAGAACTCGAAGAGGCCAAAGAGAAAGCCGAGGAGAGCAGCCAACTCAAGTCGACCTTCCTCGCCAGCCTCGGCCACGAGGTCCGCACGCCCATGAACGCCATCGTGGGATTCGCCAAGCTATTGCAGAACGACGACATCTCGCAA
>JAFPDB010000197.1 GCA_017390085.1 Bacteroidales bacterium
GAAGTAGCTGTAGGTTTGATACCAGTTGCCGTAGGTCTTGCGCTCTGTCTCGTCCTCGCAGCTTGAGATGGAGACCGCGAGAGCGACGATGGCCAGGGCTTTGAGCACATTGGCGAATCGAGTTGTCATATCGTCATTTAGATTTATTGCAAAGATAATTAGATTCTTAATTGCGTTGTGAAGTAATCAACGAAAGTGGGTTGCGGGGGTGTCGAGCGTCGGCCGGATGTCAACGATCGCCGCGTGGGGTTAGTCCCTCTCGTCCCATTGCTCGGCGGGGAGGAAGGCCCAGGTGTCGGCATAGAACTTGCCGTTGGAGCCCGAGACTGTGAGGTCGCTTGTTCCGCCTGTGGTGACGAAGCCAGTCTGTTGCCAGCCTTTGGCGTTGACGTTGGCGTCGAGTACGAAGGAGACTGCGAATTTGCGGGGGCCACCTTCGAAGGAGGCTTTCTGTAGCCATCGGTCGGTGAAGGGGTTGTATTCCCATGTGAGTTGTCCGCTGCCGTTGGGGCCTCCGGTGGTGACGTAGGCTCTTGTCTCGTTGGTGTTGTCGTTTAGGACGAAAGCGGTGGCGCCATAGCCGGCGAGTTGTGTGTATTGGTCGTCGAAGGTGTTCTCGGTGGCGTCGCGCAGTTGCGCGAGTTGGACCCATTCTTGCGTTTTGGGGTCGTAGCACTCGAAGGTTGAGATTTTGCCGCCGTTGGTGCCTCCATAGAGGTAGGCTTTTCCGTTGCAGACGAATGCAGAGGCTTGGGAGCGTGGCACGAAGCAGTTTCTGACGGGTTCCCAATTTTCTCCGTCGAAGCGGTAGCAATCGCCGATGATGTTGTTGTCGGCGTCTTCTCCACCTCCGACGTAGGCGTAGCCGTCGATGACGAAAGCGAAGGCGAAGCGTACGGCGTCTCCCATGTATGGGGCGACTTGTGTCCAGGAGTTGGTTTCGGGGTCGAATCGCCAGAAGTCGTTGAGGCAGTCGGTGCCGTCGAATCCGAGTCCGACGTATGCTTTATTGTTGAGGGTGAAGGCGACGGCTCCGTTGCGCGCTTTGGCTTGCGGTGGGAGCGAGGCGACGGCCTGGGTGCATCGGACGTTTGCTTTTTGCTCGTCGGTGAGCCTGTCGTATCTTGTCGTTTCTTGTAGTCCGTTGTCGGTATAGGTGAACATGTAGAAATCGGAGAAGCGGTCTTGCGTCTGGACGTTGGCCATGTTGGCTCCGGTTCCGACGACTGCTCTGAGAGTGTCGTCGACGACGATTTGGAAGACGACAGCTCCGCCTCGCGGTGTCCCGAGGAAGTATTTATATGTGTTCCTCCAGTTTCCCTGATGTATTTCGTTGTCCTCCTCCTCGCACGCTGTGGACAGGAAGGCGAGCGATGTGAGAGCTATGGCGGTCAGGGTTTTAGCGAAAGGCCTAATCATATTGAAGTGTATGGTGTCTTGTGTGTACGTGATGAGGTTATTAGTCGAACTTGGACTTGAGGAACCATGTTTCGCGGATGTTGAGCGCGATTTTGAAGTTGTTGAAAGACTCCTTGATCATGCCGTTGGTCGCGATTCCTCGTTTCTGGTGTTCGTAGGAGAGGGTTATGGCGTTGTGGGAGCGTCCGAGTGGGACTGTGAGGCCGAGTGAGAAACCGCTCTGCATGAGGTTGACGGGTTCGAGGTCGATGTAGTCTTTGCCGTAGAAGCCTCCTGCCCGGTACCTGATGCGCTTGTAGAAGGGGTCGGTGGGTTTTCCTGGGGAGTATTGGAGGCCTCCGGAGACGGTGTAGGTGTCGCGGAAGTAGACTTTCTCCTTGAACTTGTTGTTTGGGACGTCTCCCCATTCGCTGACTTTGTATTCGATGGTTCCGAGGAGTTTTTTTCGCTGGTATGTGAAGCCTGCGCCGTAGGAGCGCGGGATGTGGAAACGGTCTGGCGTGGAGTCGTCGCTCTCGAGTTCGGTGATGCTGTTGTAGATGGTCTGGTCGTAGGATGTGTGGAGCCATATTTTTGGGGAGTAGACGGCTCCGAAGCGGAAGTTGTTTTGGCCGATGTTGAAGTCGAACTGCGTTCCGAGCTCCCAGTAGATGTTGTTGAGGGCATAGTTTCGCTTGTTGTAGATGTCCTCACCACCGATGCTCTCGGAGAAGCAGGCTTTCTCGAGGTGCTCGATATTTCCCCAGAGGACTGAGAAATTGCCACCGATGGTCCAATGGTTGAAGAGAGTGAAGGCGGCGTTGATGAAGGCTTGGCTTAGACCTCCGGAGCCGCTGTGCTCGTTGCGGTATTGCGTGTCGGTTCCGATGATAGTCTTTTTCTCGCTCATTCGGTATCCGACGGTGGAGTATGGTGCGTAGCCGATTGCCATTGCGAGCCATTTTCGTCCGCGGAATCCCATGGTGATGCCGTCGATGTTGGCGGAGTATATTGTCGCGGTCTCGTAGCCGCTTTTTTCTCGGGCGTAGAATGCCCGGAACTGGAAGTTGAAGTAGAATGTGAGGCTGTCGAGGTTGGCTATGCCAGCCGGGTTTGAGATGTTGAGCCACTCAGAAGGCGCGAGCGCGATTCCGGAGTGTCCGAGCGCGGCGGCTGCGGCGTCTTCTTTGGGGGTTATGAGTCCGACGCCGTACATGGAGTATGGCGAGGAGGTGCTGTTTTGAGCCTCGGCGTTGTGGAGTGCGGCGAGGGCGATGGAGGTGAGGGCGAGAAATCGTCTAACGTTCTTCACGGTCGAAGTTGTAGAATGTTACTTCGAGCACCGAGCGATGCAGGTCTACACCGTGCCCGTTGAAAATCATAAAGTTGTAGTTGGTGGGTGTCATGGCGCTGCCCCAGGTGAGTACGAGACCGTTGTTTTCGTCGACGAGGTCTTGGGAGAGGATGGTGTTGATGTAGTATGTGATGTCGGCGTAGTAGTACATTTGCGATCTGTCGAAGGGGTCGTAGACGAGTGTGGAGTAGACGCTGGAGCCACGTGCGTTGATGACGCTTCCGGTGATGACGTTACCTTTGTTGATTTCGTGGAGGAAGAAGGATGTGGGGATACGGTTTTTGTCGTAGGAGCCGACAGTGGGGTAGAGTTTGAGGACAGCTTTGACGATGTGCTGGTATTTGCTCATGTTTTTGAGACTCTCAATGGAGGGGAAGTTGACTCGTGTGTAGTAGCCGAGTCCTTCGTACATGACGGATTTGAAGTTGGCGGAGTCCTCAGTCACCTGTATGTAGCGGTGTTTGAGGTTATCCGGGGAGAATGGCTCGTCGGGTTCTTCGTTCCAGACGTGGTTGAATTGGAGGTTGGAGCCCATCATTCGGAATTGCCTTTCGACCTTGACGGCTTGGAAGCCACGGATGTGGCTGTGGAGGCAAATCATTGTGGAGTCGGCATAGAAGCCGAGGAGTGCTTTGGCGTCGGGGGAGGAGGAGACTTTGATTCCTTTGAGGAATTTGTCGAAGTTTTGGGTTATGTCGTTGCTTCCGAGGTTGACTTGGGCTTTGATGAAGTCGACGAGGTGTTGTCCGAAGGAGTCGTTGAGTCGGAATCGGAGCCTGGGCCTGGAGTTGGGCCTTGGGTTGAAGGTGAAGGAGCCGATGAGGGAGTCGGCATGGAAGGAACGGACGTTGTAGAAGTTAGACTCATTCTCGTCGGCGAATTCGAGTTTTTGCGCGAGGCATTCGACTCGGATGTTGAAGAGTTGTATGGTGTCTCGGTCTTGCTCGCATTCGAATTGGCCTGTGTGTCGGAAGACGATGGTGCAGGAGTCGTAGACTTCTTTTTGGTTGCCTTGCCAGCCGTAGTAGGCGGAGGATGAGCCTGGTAGTTTGGGTTCGTCGAGTCGGAGGAAGGATTCGGAGCAGATGGTTCCGATGGCTTGTTTTTTTGCTTTTCCGACCCAGACGCGGTTTTGGCTGGAGGTGAGGACGGAGTCGAGTCGGAAAGTGGAGAGCTGTATCTTGGTGGTAGATGTCATCTCGGCGTAGCTGTTGCTCTTGATGGTGCTGTCGCTGAGGAGGAAGTCTTCGTCGCTGCATGCGGCAAAGAGAGCGAAGAGCAGAGTGAGGGCTACGGCCAGTGTTGCGAAATGCTTGAAGTGGCGTTGTCGGGGCAGGTTAGTTTTCTTGAGAGTCATTCGTGTGTCGTGAATAGACATTTCGTTTCAGATTGCAAAGGAACAAAATTAGCGGCAAAAGGTGGCAATCATTTCAACGAAAGTGGGAGTATGATTTATGATGTGTTTGAAAGGGGGGCGCGAAAGTGGGTGGGTAGAGGGAATAAAAAAACAGGGTAGCCATGCGAAAACCGTTGTCTTCAGCTACCCTGCACCAATTCAAACACATCTATGAAATTAAGTACTTTTAGTCGTATGGATGGAATCTCATGAATGATGGTGAATCCTTCATGTACTCTAACAACGCCCAAATATAAACATCATTTCGCATTGTTGGTCATTTTTTGCAAAATGTATTTCGCAAAATGCCTATTTGGAGGATAATTTAA
>JAFPDB010000198.1 GCA_017390085.1 Bacteroidales bacterium
GGCTCGACAATCGACTGGCGGACTCCAATGTCCCCAATCCCCATTGGGCGGGGCCGACGCCTAAGGCAGGGCTCCGATGTCGCGCTTCTCTCGCTCGGCCCCATAGGGCATACGGCCGCAAAGGTGGCCGACACGCTACAATCCTACGGCATATCAGCCGCCCACTACGATTTACGCTTCGCCAAGCCACTCGACGAGGACCTTCTGGCCGAGGCCATCGCCCAATGCCCCCTCATCGTCACTCTCGAGGACGGCGCTCTCGAGGGCGGAATAGGCTCCGCCGTCGAAGAGTACGCCGTCGAGCACGGCTACCATGGTCAAGTCCTGCGCATTGGCGTCCCCGACGAGTTCATCCCGCAAGGCTCGGTCGCCGAGCTCTACAAGCTCTGCCACATGGACCACGACTACATTGTCGAGGCCGTCCGCCAGCGTCTCTCCCCTTAATTCTTTCCTGCGTCACCCCGCCGCCTCTTTCTCCCGAGCCTAAGGCCCGGGCTGCTTTGCGGTCGCCGCTTTCTCAGTTTGTGGCGCATCCTCCCACTCGTTTTGCGACTCCGCCAAAAACAGCGACCCGGCCCCCACACGCGCTCATTAGCCACGCGCGCCGGGGCCGGGTCTCTCCAAAATAATCAAGAAGTTGCTCTACGGGCTATTTCCCACCGACCATCACAAAATGCCCGGGGTTCACGCCCTTAACCTCCCATTTGCCCTTTGCCGAGCCGTCTCGGCCAAAGGCGTACACAAAGCCATTGCTCACGTAGTCGCGGGCGTCGCCGACATACAAATCGCCGTTTGCCGACGAGACGTACGCGCCATACGGGGTTTTCATCTCGTCAAGGGCCGACTCCGCGGCCGTATACTCGCCCAGGCCCTCCGTCGCCGTCAAGTCCGAAGTCGAAATCACGTGCGAACCCACGACTGGCGTCCAATTGGAGTCGTAGGCCGTACCGATTGTGTAAAACTTGCCGTCGTACGCCACGCTGAGCGAGGTCGCGAAGTCGTACTTCTTGCACTCGCCGCTCTCCATATTCACAACAACCGTAGCTGCCGGCTCCATATAGTAGTCGCCTCCCGCGCCAACGCACAGGTAGTCGCCGCTCTTCGACACCTGGCCATACAGGTTCAGGCAACCCGTATCAATACGTTTCACCTCCGTCATCGTCGCTGCGTCGACGACGGAAATGGTGCTCTCGTAGCCATGCTCGCCAAGGTATGCGTAGCCGCCGGTGTTGCAGACGAAGACACGCCCGTTGTGGTAGACCACCCCTTCGGGCTCATACCCGACGTTGCACGTGTCGACGATTGAGTATGTCGCCAGGTCAATCTTCGCCACGTAGCCGTCTTTGGCGTACGACGTCGCGAAGAGATACTTGCCGTCGGAGCTCACGGCCAGCCTCCTCACGTTAGGGATGTCCTCCGTGGCGGCTATTGCGCGGCCGCTCGAGCCGACGTATTGGATCAGGTTCGAGCCGTTGACGGCAATTGCCATCATAGTGTCGCCAGCCATCACGATGTCGTTGCCCGTGTCGCCAAGCTCCGTGCCGTTCACGATCTCGAACCAGTTGTCCGTCACGACGCTGTCGCTTATCACGGCGACGGTCGAGTTGTTCATCCCCATCACGCCTTCGCATACCACCACGAGACGCTCTTTCGAGGCCGGAGGGGCGCTCGGGTCGTCGTCCGAACAAGAGGTGGTCAACAGCGGCGCTCCCGCAAGAAGCAGAAGAAGTAGTTTACTTGTTTTCATATAGATAGTTTAATGTTGAATTTCCAGTTCCGACCGGGCATCGGGTAACGCTTTATCACCTCATGCCGCGAGTCCCCAATGTTGTTGCACTCCACGCTCGCCATTACCGCAATAGCCTTATACTCAATACTTTTGCTGAGCTTGACGTCCGTCGTGTGCCATGCTTCGAGCAGGTCCGACGGGTTGTTAGACACCAGGCAATAACGCTCGCCCGTATATAGTGTCGAGCCGCAAAGCGCGAAGCCTCGCCACTCAATGTCGACGATTGCCGAACCCGAATGCTCGGGCGAGTAGGGGATTCTGTTGCCATATTCCGGCGCCTCTTTGTCCGTCCGGTCCATGTCGCGCTGCCACGTGTAGTTGACGTTGGCCCTAAGCCCAACTTCACCGGCCATGAGACCATACCCGGCCGAGATGCTCAACCCGTAGCTCTCCACCCGGCCGTAGTTCGTCATCGACCACCGGAATTGATATTTGGTCGGCATGGCCACAATCTTGTCGCGTATCGAGTTGTGATACAGGTCCATGGACACGCGGAACGCCCCGCGCTTATAGTCCGCGCCAATGTCCCATTGTGTGGCGTATTCGGGTTTCAAGTCCACGCGCCCGACCAATACATAGTATAGGTCATTGAGAGTGGGCGCCCTGAATATCCTCTTATGGAACGCGCGCCATACCCAGCAGCCGCGCCTATATGAGGCCATGAACATCGGAGTCAACCTCCGCAGCGACGCCGCCTCCCCGCGCCTGTGGTCGCGTATGTCGGTCAGCAAGAGGGCAACGCTACACTCAGCTCCGCCAATGGCCCCTATCCCCGAGATTACGCCCTTCGTGTCCATGCGCCAAACGTATGGCGTGCCCAACACGTCGGTCGAGAGGTCGCTCCACCTCACGTCGGCGGCCGCCGTCAACGAGAGCAGTTCCCCTACGCCACGCGACGCCGCCACGCTGCCGAAAATGTCTTGCTGGATGTATTTGTTGTCAATGTTCTGGGCCGAGCTGTTCTCCGCGGCGTCCTGACGGTAATGGAGGTAGTCGTGGCTATATTTCCCGTTGACTTTCAATTCCGTCGTCCCAGCCTTGCCACGCCATGTGGCCTGGACGAACATGTTCTGGTCCCATTGCCGGTCCTTGCTCTCCCATTGGTCCGACAGGCGACGAATCACGGGGCCGGGCAATCCGCGCTCAGAATCATAGTAATAGGCGTGAATCCTCACCCCCCCGCGGGAGACCGACACCTCGACCCTCCGGAACTCAATGTCGCCGTTATGACGGCGGCCCGTCGTGTCTTCATATGCCGACCTGAACCTGAACTCGTAGTCGCCTTCAGTCCGCTGCCATTCGTAGTCCACGAACCCGACGCCGCCCAATGCCATGTGGGCTTTCAACTTGTCGTGGCCAAACGAGCCGTTACCATACTCCACTTCCGCCGCCGTCATGTCGGGTGTCCGCGTCTGCATGTAGACCGTCGCACCCGACGCGTATTCCGACGCCGATTGCAGGCGCTCGCTCTTGTTGGCGTTGCACAGAGAGACGCTCTCCATGTTCTCCAGAGAGTATTTCCCAAGGTCCACCTGCCCGTTTTGGGCGTTCGTGATCCTTATACCGTCAAGATACACCCCGACGTGCTGCGACCCTAACGACCTGACGTTCACAGTCTTCAACCCTCCGAGGCCGCCGTAGTCTTTTATCTGTACTCCCGAGAAATATTTCAGCGCGTCAGCCACCGACGACGTCGCCAGACTCCGCAGTTGCACGCCTCTCAATGTCTGGCTCGGCGTCAAGTAGCGCATCCGCTCCCCTACGCACACCACGTCGCCTATCGCCACGGACGTGTCCGTCAGCATCACGACCCCACTAACCGCCGTCTGGCCCTCGGTCTCGATGCCCGACAGCTGCGCTGCTAAAAAAAGTATGGCTAAGAGTCTCTTCACTTCCTGTTAATGCGCCTTCGCGCGACGCGCCGTCTTTAAGTCAGGAAATGAAGCGGGTAGGGTGGGGTGGGGGAGTGGAAGGCGAGGGTCACGCGCTCGGCGCGCCATTGCGTCAGCCTACGAGCGCACGCAGTCCCCCTCCCGGGGGCGGGGTGGGCCTCCCGACGCTCGCTTCGCCCAATCCTCGGGGCCGGCGTCGCTCCCCCTCACTGCCAGCCGCTGTTCTCCTTTTCTCGCGTGGAGGGCTGTCGTCATGAGAGGCAATATGGGACTTGGCAGGTCTTCTGACTCGCCGAACTACGACCGCGGGCCGCCTTCTCACGCTCTCGGCGCAATGGCTCTTCTGTTGGCCCGTGTCGTGGCGCGATTCTCTTCGCGCCGTCGGCATACAGCAGCGGGACTGTCCGGGATTCTCACCCGGTTCCCTTTTAATCCGTCTCGGCCGATGAAACTTTCTCGTTATCTTTCATCGCCTTAGGAACCAAATTCACGCAAAGGTAGGCAAAACGGCACACCAAGTTTTGAAATTGTGTATTATTTGCATATATTTACAAAAGACCAGGGCGAGATATGCGCCACTGACGCTTTTTCAGGGTCTTACGTCGCTTTCCTACTCGGTCGCCATCTCCTTTTTGTATAATTTTTCAAAAATACCCTACCACTATGTCCAGCTCCTTATTCTGGATTGTCCCGATTAGTTCGGCTGTGGCGTTGCTCTTCGCCTGGCTCTTCTACCGCGGGATGATGAAAAATAGCGAGGGAACGCCGCGCATGATCGAGATCGCGGGCTATGTCCGCGAGGGCGCCATGGCATACCTCCGCCGCCAATACGGTGTCGTAATCCGGGTTTTCGCCGTCATGGTCGTCTTGCTCGCCATCCTCGCCTACCTCGGCGTCCAAAACCCGTTCGTCCCCGTCGCCTTCCTCACGGGAGGCTTCTTCTCCGGCCTATGCGGCTATCTCGGCATGAAGACCGCGACCAACGCTTCCGCCCGCACGGCCGCCGGCGCCCGCGAGAGCCTCAACAAAGGCCTGAGAGTGGCTTTCCGCTCCGGCGCCGTCATGGGACTGCTCGTCGTCGGATTCGGACTGCTCGACATCGCAGCTTGGTTCTACATCCTCGACCAGCTCGTCTTCACCCCTGACAACATGGCCTCAGGCCTCGAGTTCTGCGGACTCACTTTCGTCCACCCCGGAACCGACACCCACACCAAGATGGTCGAGATAACCGCAACCATGCTCACCTTCGGAATGGGAGCGTCGACGCAGGCCCTCTTCGCCCGAGTCGGTGGTGGAATCTAC
>JAFPDB010000199.1 GCA_017390085.1 Bacteroidales bacterium
AGTCGGAGTAGACTGTCACGTCGTCGGAGCCGGCGGCTTTGAGCCTCGCGAGGGCTTCGACGATGGCCAGGAACTCGCCGATGTTGTTGGTCCCGAGGTCGTGCTTGTGGATGAAGACCTGCCTATTGTCCCATAGCGAGATTCCTCTGTATTCCATTACGCCCGGGTTTCCGGAGCAAGCGGCGTCGACCGCGATGGCGTTTGGCAGGGGGGATTCGGTTGTTGGGGGCTCGGCTGTCTGGGTGTGGGTCAGATACGCCGGAAGCGGCTTAGGCCCTTGGGCATAAGCCGCCTCGGCCTCCTCGCGGGAGGTGAAGCCTTTGTATCTGGCTCCGTTGAAGTTGTCAATCTGTGCTTTGGCTGAAGCCCAGTCGGAGTATATGCCTGGGGTGTGGCCTTTCCAGACCACGTAGTGTTTTTTGGCCATTCGTAGCTGCGCGTGGGGGGCGTGACGCTGCGTCGCGCGGTTGCGCTCGTCAGATTTCCGCGTTGTTTATTGGAAGGAGTTTATGATGCTGGAGAGGTTGCTGGTGAAGAGTTTGACCGCCATCGCGAGAAGGATGATCCCGAAGAGCTTCTTGAGGACGTAGATGCCGTTGTTGCCAATGAAGCGTTGGATTTTTCCGCAAGCCTGGAGGACGGCGAATGTGAGCAGGCCGTTGATTATCACGGCGACTATGATGTTTTCGAGATGGAACTCGGCTCGGAGGGAGAGTAGGGTGGTGAAGGAGCCCGGTCCGGCGAGTAGTGGGAAAGCGAGTGGGACGATTGATGCCTCTTTTGGGCCGTCTTGCTTCATGATTTCTACTCCCATGACCATCTCGAGGCTTATGACGAAGAGGACTATTGCGCCCGCGACGGCGAAAGAGTTGATGTCGACGCCGAAGAATTGGAGGAACGACTGGCCGAGGAAGAGGAATGCGATAAGAAGCGTGACCGTGACGGCGCTTGTCTGCAAGGGGCTGACTTTCAGCCCTTTCTCCTTCAATGCCAAGACGATGGGGAGCGAGCCCAGCAGGTCCATGACTGCCGCCAAGACAATAGTGGCGGACAAGATCTCGCGAAAACTTAAGTTCATCGTTGAAACGCTTTTTGCCAGACGGCTCTACGGCCGTTGGTGGCGAGTTAGGTTATGTTGTTATTTTCGGCAACAAAAGTAACCTAATGTGTGATATATTATATCAATTTGCGTCAGAGTGGTGAAAAAATGGGAGCGAGGTCTTGTCCGCCAAATTGTTACGTAAGGCTTAGAATAATCCGAGTTTGACGGCCAGGATGAGTGTGGTGTAGCCGAGTACGATGCCCACGGTGCCGACAATCAGGCCGGTCCGGGCCATCTGCGCTTGCGTGACGAGTCCCGTGCCGTAGGCGAGGGCGTTGGGTGGGGTGGAGATGGGGAGCGCCATGGCCATGGATGCGCAGACTGCCACGCCGAGAATCATTGTCTCCGCGCCGCCGAATGGCGCGAGGACGTCTTGCATGCCCGTGGCCATTGCGGCGAGGATTGGGACTAGGAGCGCGGTGGAGGCCGTGTTGCTCATGAAAGTGGACATGACGAAGCATATGAGGCCGGAGCCGGCGATGACGGCCACGGGGGGCCACGTGTCGAATGGTATGGAGGCCACGAGGTTCTTGGCCAAGCCGCTCTGATTGAGCCCGACACCGAGCGCGAAGCCGCCAGCCACGAGCCAGAGGACGTCCCAGTTGATGAGTTTGAGCTCCTCCTTGCCGATGATGCCGGTAACGGCGAATACGCCGAGCGGTATCATGGCCACGGAGTTGCTGTCGATGCCCGTGTAGCGGTCCGTGATCCAGAGGAGGACGGTGGCGGCGAAAGTGACGTAGACGATGATGGCATCACGATCTTTGCGGAATTTGCCTGTGATGTTGATTTCGACTCGTTTTTGCGTGAAGGGGAACATCTTGATGAGGACGAACCACGCGAAGGCGAGGATGATGATGACGAAGGGGACCATGACCATCATCCATTGTCCGAACGAGATGCTGATTCCGAGGTCGGGGTTCTTGGTGAGGTAGTCGAGGGCTATGGCGTTGGGTGGCGTGCCGATGGGCGTGCCGACGCCGCCGACGTTGGCGGCGATGGGGATGCCCATCGCGATGGCTATGCGGCCTTTGCCAGGGAGCTGTGCGATGATTGGGGCCACGATGGCGATCATCATGGCGGCGGTGGCGGTGTTGCTCATGAACATGGAGAATACTCCCGTCACGATCATGAAGCCGAGGAGCACGATTTCGCTACGGTTGCCGAAGGGCTTGAGCAGCACTCGCGCGAGGTTGATGTCGAGGCCGCACTTTGTGGCTGCGATGGCGAGCGCGAAGCCACCCATGAAGAGCATGACGATGGGGTGGGCGAAGGAGGCCATGATGGCGTTGTGGCTGATGACGGGCCCGAATCCCTCTTCGCCGACGTGCTTGAGGGGGAGGAACATGCTGTCGGAGACGGTGAGAATCATCAGGACCATGAGGAGGATGGATGTGGTCCAGATGGGGATGGCTTCCATGATCCACATTAGGGCGCCGAAAACGAAGAGGGCTATGACCCTGTGTTCGACTACGGTGAGGTTGTCTATGCCGAAGGTGTCGGCAGGCAGAAACCACAAGAGTAGGAAAGCCGCTATGCAAACAAGCAGCTTCACCAGTCGTTTTGTTTCCATTAGTTGGGTTTAATTGTTCTTTTGTAGCCTGCCTGCATTTGGCGTGGCTTGTTAATTTATGCGCACTAAGTTAACTAATTTTGGGTCTACGTGTGCGTTCCGTAGTTTTAATTGTGGCTGTAAAAGTGGTCAGATTCGCGTGTCGGCCATGATTTTTTGCGTTGCGCCGAGCATGTTATGGCAGTAGTCGCCTGCCTGTTTGCCTGCCTCGGCGAGTTTTTGGGGGTCGGCGAGTAGGGTTGATACGAGGTCGTCGAACGTTTTCTTGTCTTTGACGGAGAAGCCGCCCCCGCGCTTGACGAGGTCGACGGCCTCTTTGAAACGTTTGTGGTTGGGGCCGAAGATGACAGGCAAGCCGTAGATGGCGGGCTCGAGGGTGTTGTGGATTCCGACGCCGAAGCCTCCGCCGACGTATGTCATTGTGCCGTAGCGGTATATGGCTGAGAGAATGCCTATGGTGTCGACTACGAAGACTTTGTCGGCGGTGAGGTCGGCGGTGTCGAGTTGCGTGAATCGGGCGTAGGGTACTGTGAGCCGCGCGCAAAGGGCGTCGACGCGCGCCTTGCCTATCTCGTGAGGCGCGATGACGAGTTTGACGCCGTCGGGTGCGTTGTTGATGAGTGGGACGAGGAGGTCCTCGTCGGGTGGCCAGGTGCTGCCGGCCACGATGACTTGCTCGGCCTCTTTGGCGAAGAGGGCTACGGAGGGGACTTCGGCCGCGGAGTCGGCAATTTGCCTTACGCGGTCGAATCGCGTGTCGCCTGCGACGGTGAAGTCGGTGTATTTGATTGATTCGAGGAGTTGGGCGGACTCGGCGTCTTGGACGTAGATGTGGGTGAACATCTTAATCATCTCGCGGAACCAGTCTCCCCATGTGGAGAAGAATGGTTGCGAGCGGCGGAAGATCATAGATACGCCGTAAAGTGGTATGCCGCGGGTCTTGATGGCTTTGAGGAAGAAGTGCCAGAACTCGTATTTGACGAAGTAGACTTGCGTGGGGTTGATTGCCTCGATGAATCGTTTGGCGTTGGCTGGCCCGTCGGCGGGGAGGTAGCAGACGAGGTCGGCCATATTGTAGTTCTTGCGTACCTCGTAGCCGGAGGGGGAGTAGAACGTGAGGACGATTTTCTGGTCGGGCGTCTTGGCTTTGATGGCCTCGATGAGCGGCCTTCCTTGCTCAAACTCGCCGAGGGAGGCGGCGTGAATCCATACGCAGCCGCCTGTTTTGTCGAAGTGTTTAATTTTTTGCCATGTCTCCGCTCTTCCTTTGCAGAGCAGGCTGGCTTTCTCGTTGAACAGCGCGGCGATTCTGAGGCAGAGGGAGTAGATCCACATGCCCAAAAGGTAGACGCACGACACGATTTTCATTTTTGCTTACTCCACACAGGCCTTTTTCAGGGAAATTCCCTCATTATAGGCCTTTTTCGCCACACGTGCGGCATTTTCATAGCCGATATAGGGATTCAGCGCCGTCACCAGCATCAGCGAATCCTGCAGATTCCGCTGCATTTTCTCACGGTTGGCACGGATGCCCGCC
>JAFPDB010000020.1 GCA_017390085.1 Bacteroidales bacterium
CCGCAAATTCTTGAGCCAGCGCGGAGTCAAGCACAAGGCGACACTCTACGTCGGGGCGTTCCCGCAATACGGGCTCAAGAAAGGCCTCGAGCTCGACTCGCTCAAGAGCGACGGGCTTAACGACTATAAGCTCTACGTGAGGCTCAACACGAGATTCGAATTTCACCAGATGCTCACCGATCGCCTTGGGCTGACGGAGGTGATTGGCGCGGCGGCATCGTTTGGCGACCGCGTCTTCGTACACCAGACCGCACTTGGCGGCCCGGGGCGGCATATGGCGGCTCATCAGGAGTTCTATGGGCTAATGACCGCCCACCGCTACGAATCCTGCTTCGCGTCGCTAAGGCTCAGCTCGCAATACAACCTCTTCGACGGCCTCTATCTCGGCGTCCATTTCAATTCTGCAGCCACCTTTAAGAGCCTCGACCGCTACATTAACGACTATGAGCGTTTTGAGGTCAAACACTGGCTTCATGGCGGAGGTGTCTCGTTGGCCTACAACCTGCTCGACGCACTGCCAATGGACTTCAACCTCATGTATTCGCCCGACGACAAGTTCAACGTCCACGTCAACATCGGCTACGTCTTCTAATCGGGTTTGGGAAACAAATCAAAGCGTTGCCTTTAACATATCAGCACTAAAAAGCCCGTCTTTTTGTGATATATTTGCGAACAGGGCAGGCGTCAGCGGCTAACGACCGACATACGCCGCCTTAAAAACATTGCAAAAAGATATGCTAAACAACAAAAACATTGCGGCGGCCATCATAGTCGCGTCTCTTGCCGCATCCGCCGCGGCGCAGACAGTCGTCGAGCCATCCGACCCTGCCCTCAACTACGTAGGCCGAATTGTCAAGACAAATCCCGAGAGCTACAAATTCTCCTACCCCGGCACACTCGTAGAGGCGGCATTCGACGCCACGGGGCTGAAGCTCCACTGCAAACCCGGCAGCGGCTACTTCATGGTCCAAGTTGACGAGGGCGAGCCCTTCAAAGTGGCATTCCGCGGCGAGAAGGACTCGCTCGTCCAGGTAGCGACGGCACTCCCCAGGGGCAGGCACACGCTCCGCGCCATGTATTGCGTCGAGGGCTATGAGTACCTGCCCGAGTTCCGCGGACTTATACTCGACGGCGACGGCCGACTCCTTACGCCCCCAGCCCTACCGAGCCGCAAGATCGAGTTCATCGGCAACAGCATTACCTGCGGCTACGGCAGCGAGAGCACCGACCCCCACGAGCATTTCAGTTTCGAGACAGAGAACCACTACATCGGCTACGCCCAGATATGCGCGCGCGCCCTCAACGCCCAAGCCCAAATTGTGGCCAGGAGCGGAATCGGCATCTACCGCAACTATGCCGGCCCGAAGACGGGAAACCCAAAGGACAACATGCCTGCCCAATACCCATACACGCTCTACAACGACCAGAGCGAGAAATGGGATTTTGCGCAGTATCGCCCCGACGTGGTATGCATAAACCTCGGGACAAACGACCTCTCCTCAAAAGGCTACGACGTGAAGCTCTTGCGCGAGGGCTATAAGAACTTCCTCGCCACCGTAAGACGGAACAACCCCGACGCGAAGATCGTCTTCCTCTGCGGCTCAATGCTCACGGACGACATTCTCGAGATTGCCCGCAAGACGCTCGACGACGTCGTGGCCGAGGCCAACAAGGCGGGCGACAAGGAGGTCTACCGTTTCGACTTCACTCCCCAGAATGGCGACCTGATGTATGGCGCCGACTTTCATCCCAGCCGTTGGCAGCACGAGAAGATGGGCGCGGAGCTTACAGCCTTCCTGCGTAGCCTGATGGGATGGTTTTGAATGGCTTGAACCCCAAACCATATCTATTGACATGAAAAATATCCTCGCAGCTCTTGCGCTAACGGCTGCATTGCCCATGCAGGCGCAGGTCCAGTCTTTCGGCCAGGTGCCGAACCTCCAATGCCAAGCCGTCGACGTGAGCGCGGATTTTGCCGACCTCTCACATACATATTTCCTGGCCGACAGCCTCTCGGGCTTCGACGCCGCCACAGCCACGGGAACAGTCAACTGGAAACGCCACCGCCTCGCGCCACGCCAAGCCTTCAACCTCAACGGGACGTGGCCCGTGCGTCTCCAGATGCTCGACTTCCCCGATGCCGCCTATCAGAACGACCCCGACCTCAAAATTCAGCTACGCTTCGTAAGCCCGCGGACGGTGCGCCTGACGGTGCACACGTCGCCAGTGGAGGAACAAGAAGACGAGGCCAACGACCCCATGTTCGTCGCCCCGCCCAAGAGTGGAGACAAATCATGGACGATAAGCGAAAACGAGAAATCAGTTTTCTACACGAGCCCCTTTGGGCAGATTGAGATACAACGGTCGCCGTGGCGAATCGTGGTGCGCGACGCCAAAGGCAAAATCTTGACGCAGACGCGCCACATTGCCGACAACGACTCGTCGCAAGTCAAACTGCTGCCTTTCAGCTTCATAAAGCGCGGAAGCGACAACTCGCGCGCCGTCAACCCGGTCTTCACCCTCGCGCCAGGCGAGAAAATATTCGGCTGCGGCGAGAGCTTCACCAAGCTCGACAAGGTGGGGCAGAAAGTACACCTGACCGTGACCGACCCTCAGGGACCGGAGACCGACCAGATGTATAAGCCCGTACCGTTCTTCATGAGCAACAGGGGCTACGGCATGTTTCTCCATACGAGCGCGCCCGCCACGTGCGACTTCGGGGCCTCGTATATCGGCGCCGACCGCATCTTCATGGCAGACGAGAAGGCCGACATATTCATCTTCCTTGGCCAGCCCAAAGACATTCTCGACGAGTACACCAACATCACGGGCAAAAGCCCAATGCTGCCGCTCTGGAGCTTCGGGACGTGGATGAGCCGCATAACCTACTTCTCGCAAGAGGAGGGGTTGGACATAGCCAAGAAGCTACGCGACAACAAGATACCCGCCGACGTCATCCATTTCGACACCGGATGGTTCGGCATCGACTGGCAGTGCGACTACGAGTTTGCCAAAGACCGTTTTGCCGACCCCGTGGCCATGCTCAAGAGCCTTAAGGAGCAAAACTTCCGCACGTGCCTCTGGCAGCTGCCCTACTTCACGCCCAAAAACAGGCTCTTCAAAGAGATTGTCGACAACGGGCTCAACGTCCGCAACGCCAATGGCGGCATGCCCTACGAGGACGCCGTTCTCGACTTCTCAAACCCCGCGGCAGTCGAGTGGTACCAAGGCCACATCGCCCACCTGCTCAACCAGGGTGTGGCGACGATAAAGTGCGACTTTGGCGAGGCGGCCCCCCTCAACGGCCTGTACCATAGCGGCAAGACTGGCCTCTACGAGCATAACCTCTACCCCTTGCGCTACAATAAAGCCCTGTGGGAAGTCGTCAAGCGCGAGAATGGCGACGGCATCATATGGGCGCGCTCGGCATGGGCGGGCTCCCAGCGTTACGCACTCCACTGGGGTGGCGACGCCGCCACGACCAACACGGGAATGCTTGGCGACTTGCGCGGCGGAATCTCGTTCGGCTTGTCGGGCTTCTCGTTCTGGAGCCATGACATTGGCGGTTTCGTGACAGCCTCGCCCGAAGACGTCTACCGCCGATGGCTGCCCTTCGGGTTCCTATCGTCGCACAGCCGCGCGCATGGCGCGCCACCGACGGAGCCATGGCTCATTGGCCAGGATTTCACCAAGGCGTTCCGCGAGGCCGCAGAGCTCAAGTACAAGCTCATGCCCTACGTCTATGCGCAGGCCAAGGACTGCTCGAATCGCGGCCTGCCCATGGTCCGCGCACTCTTCATCGAGTTCCCCGACGACCCCGGGGCGTGGAACGTGGAGGATGAGTATATGTTCGGCTCCCAGATTCTCGTAGCCCCACTTCTTGAAAGCGGTAATGAGAGGACTTGCTATTTGCCGCGTGGCAAATGGATTGACTATCAGACCGGCAAGGTGTACGATGGCGGCTATCAGACCATTGCGGCGGGCAAGATCCCGTGCGTCATACTCGTGCGCGACGGCAGCCTCATACCTCACGTGCCGGTGGCCCAGAGCACGAGCGAGATCAAGTGGGAGAAGATGGAGCTTAAGGCGTATAAGGCTCAGGCCAAGAAATGCCGCGGACTCGTCTTCAAGCCTGGCGACCAAGACGTTAAGGAGGTCGTCAAGTAAGACATATTCCACAAAAACTTCCCCCCCCGTCCCCATGTTTTGCCATTGGGGGCGGGGGCTTTACGTATCCTATCTTGAAAATGGTCCAACAAAAAGCTGTAGGCATCACGCGCAGCCAGACGTGCGCCGCACGTATACTCATTGCCCCCCAGCTCTGGAGACCATGTTTTTTGCCGATTGTCGTTGATTGGCCTCTACCGAAAGCTCTTTTATGGGGTGCGTCGAATACTGTTGTTAATTTACTGAGACTTAGATGGTTGTGGCTACTTGCAGACTCTTTTTATCACGCTCAGCCCATTATTTACCATGTTCTCAATCGTAAGGTTGTTTTTTGCGTAGTCTCTCGCGTTCTCCCCCATCTTTTTCATTTCTTCGTCAGATATGTTCTCAATCCCGCTTACGCATTCACTTGCCGAAGAGAATATTTTGCCGTTAACGCCGTCCTTTATGTATGAGTACTCAACGCATTGGAGCGTCTCCTCAGACCGTCTGAAAGTGAAGATCGGTTTGCCATAGGCCATGGCCTCGACAATTGAGAGTCCGACCCAGCCCGGCTGAAAGTATATGTCCGCAATAGAGAACAGCTCCCTCTTTACCGAGTCGTCATATACCCGGCCGAAATCGTGTACGTTTCCGAATTCGCTGAAATCGGGCTTGCAGTCGCCGTCTCCAATAATGATAAGCCCAAAACGAGTCTTATCAAGATGGTGGATGACGTCCAAAAGCAAATCGATGCGCCTGTACGGGGTAAACCTTGCGCAAAAAATCA
>JAFPDB010000200.1 GCA_017390085.1 Bacteroidales bacterium
ATCACTCAAAGAAATAGTCGAGAATGAAGGGCAAAGGGATTCTCTCGATAAGTGCCGGACCGCTTTCCTCTACCGCGAGGGCTCTTTCTACCGGGCTTACGAGTGGAGCGCATGGCTCTTCGTCCGACACGTAAGCGACTTTAAGGTCACATGCCGTGTCTTCAAGGCGGTTGAGCAGGCCGTGGCTTTCATCGGCTTCCCGCTTACGAGCGCAGGCAAGTTCATGCCCGATGGGTTCACAGCCAAACCTCTTTCTGTTCTGAATTCATCGAACTCACGTTATATACTATCTGCCATTGCCATCATTTGCTTTGGCTTGTTCTCCTCTCCCCTTCTTCTGCTCAGTACACTGTATCCTACACTTCCGACGGCTTCAGCGTCTATAGCGGCGGTAAGGTAGTCTACGCGACAACCGAAACTCCCGACTACGTCGATTTTACGTACCATAATGAGCCTTTCGATATGTGGTATGTGATTGGCCATTGCATTGGCGACGGCAACTGGAATAACAGTCCAGAATATGTGGGCACGTCCATGTTCCCGATGAAGCCGGATAATGGAATAATGATTACCCAAGATCCGGACGGGGCTTTCATGAGTAAAGGTATTCTCCGTTTCAGCTGCTACCCGCTGGCCGACGCTACTCTGGGAATAAAACTCATACGCAAGCCAGGCGATTGGACGGAGCAGTGGGGTATATCAGACGACGGCTCTCTCGTAAAAGATTGTTTGTCAGGTAGCATTGTAGTTAGTGAATCTGGTTTTTACACTATCGAATTGAACACCGCGGACGACGTGCTGTACATTTATCGTATAGGGGACACCCAAACGACATACGAATCCATTTGTGTTCGCGGGTCATGGGATGGCTGGACGGCCGACAAACCGATGACGCTTTGCCCGATGAATGGATTCGAGAGTCATATTTGGAAGACGGAGATTGAGTCAGACGGAACGATTTCGTTCAAATTCAAGACCCCAGGTGGTTGGGATGCCAATTGGGGAGGTAGTATTGACGACGTCTTCCCCTATGGCAACGCACGGAATGACGGTTATGACATCAGAGTACCCGCGGGCAAATGGATTGTACTGTTCAACGACATTGATTTATCCTACGCGCAGGTTAGCAAGTAGCAACTCTTCATAACCCTTCTGGCCGTGGAGGTTGGTTTCTTCGCTGAAGCCTTCTCCACGGCTCTTTTGGTGCCGCTAATCCGTTTGGGCGGCTTGCGCATCCGTCCTGTTCTCCCTCCTGTTGTACAACCACAAACACATTACCCCCAGCGACATCACGCCCGCCCCGATGAGCGGCGGGAAGCGGTAGCCAAGCCCCGCTTCGATGGGAAGCCCCCCGACGTGCGCCCCGAGGGCGTTACCCAAATTAAAGGCTATCTGGATGAACGAGGCGGCCATCATCTGGCCTCCGCACGAATGTTTGAGAATAAGGCTCTGTTGCGCCGGCGAAAACGAGAAGAGCAAGCCCGCAAGGGCCACCATAAGGGCCACGGCCACTACCGCCACGTCCGCAAAGGCGGCCATGCACAGCAGCAATGCCATGGCCAGCAATTGCCCATACATGTCGACACGGGCCGCCGCGTGGCTCACCGCCAACCGTCCGCCTGCAAGATTGCCCGCCACCATGCCAGCGCCGGCCAGGACCATCAATGCCGTGCGCCATTCGTCGCCAAGCCCCGCCATGGAGTTCATCTGGGGCAGGATGTAGCTATACCAGCAGAATATCGCCCCGTTGGAGAACATCGTAGCCCCGATAACGTACAGCGCCGGGGCGTGGCGCAAGAAGCGGAATTGGCCCTTCAGCCCCGTGTCGGGCAGAGGCTCCTGCCTCGGAATCCAGAGCCATAGGGCGGCCATGGTGACCACCCCCCAGGCCGATGCCACCGCGAATATCGAGCGCCATGAGAGCGACACGGCGAGCCACGTCCCCAGGGGGACGCCCACAACGTTGGCCACCGTCATCCCGGCGTTCATTATGGAGATGGCCAGCGTGTCGCGGCCTCCCTCGCCAATCCGCCCGGCGACAATCGACCCCACGCCGAAAAACGCCCCGTGCGGCAGACCCGACACGAAGCGCGCCGCGAGGAGCATCGCGTAGCTCTGGGCGGCGAAAGCCATGGCGTTGCCAATAATGTAGATCACGGCCAGGCTCAGGAGGATGCCTTTCAGGGGGCGGCGGAAGGCTATGAGGGTGGTTAGCGGAGCGCCGACGCACACGCCGACGGCGTAGGCCGAAATGAGGCGCCCGGCTTCGGGTATCGTCGCGCCCATGTCGGCCGCGACGTAGGGGAGCAGGCCCATCATGACGAACTCCGCGATTCCCAGCCCGAGCGTCCCCGACGCCAAGGCCAGCAGTGGTCTTTTGTCCATCTCGATGGGAAAGTGTGTTTTTTTGTTGGTCTGCCGAGCCGCCCTTAGAGCCTCATGACGCAGCAGAGGTAGGAAATCTTATAGAGGCCCAAGACGAACATCGAGGGGCGCGGGCCCAGCAGGTTGGCCTCCATGCGGCTTCGGAATACGCGGAAGAAGGAGCTGAATAGCCCCGTAAGGTGGAGGCGCTCGATCCGTTCATAGAGCGACAGCAGGCGCGACGAGCCGTCGAGCTTGTCGGAGTGCATGTTGAGGCTCTGTATGGCTATGCGGACTTTCGAGAGGTACGTCTCTTGAGAGTCGGTATTGTCGTGATAGACGGGGTTGTCGATGTGGAGGATCGAGAGGCCGGCTTTCTGGAGGTCGGCGCCGAACAGGGTGTCCTCATGGCCGTAGCGGTCGAATGTCTCGTCAAAACGTACTGCGGATGCCACCTTGCGCGATATCAGGAACGCCGACGAGATGAAGGCGGCGTAGGGGGCTTCTTGGCGGCGCGTCACGTTGCGCACCTCGCGCGAGATTCCGTAGCTGAGGCGCAGCGGGTTGGCGACGGCGTCTTTGCCGCGGCGGTAGTCGATGCCGCCGACTACGACCTCGGCGTCGTGCGAGGCGTCGAGGTAGAGGCGCAGGAAGTCTTCGCGCACGGGGAAAACGTCGGAGTCGAGAAAAAGGAGGATGTCGCCCCGCGCCTCGTCCATGAGCTTGTTGCGCGTGCGGGCTATGCCGACGTTGTTCGGCGAGACGATGTAGCGGCAGTGGTCCGTCTGCTCTATGGAGGCGTTCTCCGCCAGGATGTTCATGTCGGTCGACCCGTCGTCGACTACGATGACCTCCGCTTCGAGACCGAGTTCGTCGATCTGGCGCACTATCTCGTCGACAAGCACTACGCAATCGTGGTTGTATGTCGGGATGAGGACCGAAAGCATTTTTGCGGTGTTAGTTCCGCTAATTTAGTCAGAAGTGCGCAAGTGCGTATGAAAAGAGATTTAATAAACCCTAAGTTTGCGCAAAGAATGCGGCTGTTCGTCATGAAAAGTTCCCCTGTTCGACCTGAGGGCGCTACCTAAGCTTCTTTTGTGGCGATAAAGCTGTGCGGAGCGGGGAAGAGTCGGATGGTTTGGTGGATGGTTCGTCTGGCTGAGGCTGTTGCGTTTTGTATCTCAGTGTTGAAATTCTTGGCGAAAAAATCTTCTTTGCTCTTGCGTGTTCGAAATAAAGACGCTAATTTTGCAACGCAATCGGGAAATGAAAGCCCGAGAGCGAAAATTCTTTCATTCTCCAATAGCTCAGTTGGTTAGAGCATCTGACTGTTAATCAGAGGGTCATAGGTTCAAGTCCTATTTGGAGAGCGGGGAGAAAGGCGTCTGGTTACCCTCGGGTAGCTGGGCGCTCTTTTTTTGCCCCCCAGTTTTCATCCCGTCTTGGCGAGGGTTTGCCTCTCGCTTTCTGTCTGTATTCCCCACGCCGACAGTGGGCGTCGGCTTTGCCGAGTGGGCGTAGTGATGAAAAAACGAGCCGGCCGTCCTGCGTGAGAGGGCGGCCGGCTCTGAAGATTTACGTGCGCCGGTGTGGCTTACGGTGTGCTCTAAATCGCTGTTGCTATTGGTGGTTGAGCGACGTAGTATGTCGTGTTGGCTTGCGGGTCGGAGGTGAAAGGCCCGCCTGTCTCTGTGAGCGTCTGGGTGTTCCAATTCTCTGGCAGCCCGTCAATATCGCCGGCGATGGGGAGCCTCCACTTGTAGGGGAACTCTTTGGTTTTCTGGTCGCTTATTTTGAGGCTCGTGCAGCCGTTGAACATATCACCATGGCAACTTTCCGCCAACGCCGTTGCAGGGAGTGCGGGGGCTGTGGCGAGGCTCGTGCAGCCCTCGAACATACCACGATAGCAATCCATCGCTAAGGTGGTGGCAGGAAGGGCGGGGGGCCGTGGCGAGGCTGTTGCGTTTATTGAACATCTCACGATAGCAATTTTCCGCCAACGCCATTGCAGGAAGCGCGGGTGCCGTGGTGAGACCCGTGCAGCCGTAGAACAAACCTTCGTAGCAAGATAAAGCCAACGTTTTTGCTTCATTGTGTCGTGACGTTTTGTGGATGTCTACACCCTACTATACCGCGAGACGTAAAAGGTTAACGACAATAAATCGGAGTAATTGGAGGCGATTATTCCCGGCAACCAGGATGAGGCCTCAAAAAGGAAGCCCCCGCAAAAGCCGGCATTGCGACTTTTTGCGGGGGCTATGGTCTCTAAATCTCTCGCCAGGGGCCGTCAGCGCCTATTTGAGTTCAAGGTCGCAACGCGCCCAGACGCTGGCTGGCGAAGCTTCGACTTGCGTGCGGAGGCGGTCGAATTTGTCAAAGTCGGAGCCGAGGATGATGTGGCCGACTGTGGCGCGGGCGGAGAGCCCCATCGACTTGAAGAGCGCCATTGGCGAGTCGTCTATCTCGGGATACTCGCCAATCTGAGGCTCTGTGAGGCCGGCGAGCTCTGCGGCCTTGGCTATGGCGTCGTCGATGTCGCCAATCTCGTCGACGAGGCCGTTCTTGACGGCGTCGGCGCCCATCCATACGCGTCCCTGGCCGATGCTGTCGACGTCGGCGTAGCTCATCTTGCGGCCGTCGGAGACTCGGGTCACGAACGTGTCGTAGGTCTTCTCGACCGAGCTGAGGAACGCCGCCCTTTCGGACTCCTTGAGGGCGTGGAGGCCCGTGATGAGGGGGGTCTTGGAGCTGCTGACCACGTCGAGGTCGACGCCGATGTTCTCGGAGAGCTTCTCGACGTTGGGAATCATGCCGTAGACGCCGATTGAGCCCGTCAGGGTCATGGTCTCGGCGTAGATGTAGTTGGCGGCGCAGGAGATGTAGTATCCGCCTGACGCGGCGTAGCCGCCCATGCTGACGACGACGGGCTTGGAGGCCGCCGTGAGCTTGACCTCGCGCCAGATGACCTCGGAGGCGAGGGCGGAGCCGCCCGGGGAGTTGACGCGGAGGACTACGGCCTTGATGTCGTCGTCGAGGCGGATTTTGCGCAGGGTCGAGGCCAGGTTGGCGGAGTAGATGTTCTCGTCGTCGGAGCCGCTCTCGCCGTCGAAGATTTCGCCGCTGGCGTAGACCACGGCGAGGTTGGCGTCGTTGCCTATCTCGGGTTCGAGGCTGAGGTCATAGACGCTCTTGAATTTGAGGTCTTTGGCGTCGACTCCTGCCACGGCGGCGAGCTTGTCTTTAAACTGGTCGTAGAAGATTCCGCCGTCGACGAGGCCCAGCTCGACGGCTTTTTGCGTCCTGCCGCCGAGGTATTCGATGTTGTCGACGTACTTGTCGAGCAGCTCGGCCTTGACGCCGCGGTTGGCTACGATGGTGTCGCGGATCTCGGACCACGCCACGTCGCAGATGCGCTGGCTCTGGAGGCGGTCCTCGTCGCTCATCTTGTCGCGGAAGAAAGGCTCGATGGCGCTCTTGAAGCGGCCGTGCTTGATGATGTCGAAGCCTATGCCGAGCTTCTCGGCGACCCTCTTGAAGTAGAGTTTGGAGACTACGGAGCCGCTCATCCCGACGAAGCCCTCAGCGTTGACGAACACAGAGTCGGCCGCCGAGGCTATGTAGACCACTCCGTCGCCGCTAACGGCGTCGTCGTAGTAGTAGACGGGTTTGCCGCTTTTGGCCTTGAAGTCGACAATGAGCTTGCGGAGGGCCTGCAGGTTGGCCATGTTGGTGCCGACCTCGCCGCCCTTGAGGTAGAGGGCTACGACGTTGTCGTTCTCGGCCGCGAGGTCGAGTTTCTTGGTCAGGGTGTTGATGCCGTGGGTCGCGTCGCCGCCGTTCATGGCGTTGCGGAATCGGTAGGAGGGCGAGTCCATGTCGCGGTCCGAGAGGGGCTCGGAGAGGTCGAGCGTCACTACGGTGTTCTCGCCGATTTGGGTTTTGTCGTCGCTCATGGCGGCCGACGCGATGGACGAGATGATGATCAGCGGCAGCATAAGGAGCAGGAACGCAGCCAGTATGACTGCCGCGAAGGTTAAGAGAAATTGTTTCATGATTTGTTTATTAGGGTTTTATTTGGTTGTTTTGGCGAATGTGGAGGGGCGTTTTTTTTTTATGGTAGCTCTTCGTAGCCTATATACTCTCCGCCGAGCACGTCGGACCAGGTTTGCCCTTCGCGCCTGGTCGGCTTCATGTAATCGTCTGTCGGCTTTGTACGTTTGGATTTGCCCCCGCGTTCCGTTTGTCGGGTTTCTTCTTCTTGCGGCATACGGAATCCAGCCATCTTCATGAGCCTCTTGATAAGGAATTTCTGGACCCATGGCGAGGCGAGCAGCAGCTTGACCACCCATTTGAGGGCGAACAAGACGATCAGGATGGTGAATAACGTCGAGAGGAACTTCTCCATGCCGTTCTCCTGCTACCCGTTAATAACGCTCTCGAGCCGCTCCTTGACCCGCTCCATGAGCCATAGGGGCGTTGACGTGGCGCCGATAATGCCCACGGGGCCTTCTGCCCCGACGAGCCACTCGGGGCGCACCTCCTCTTCGGAGGTGACGAAGTGGCACTTGGGGTTTATCTGGCTGCAAATGTCGAAAAGTACCTTGGAGTTGGAGCTTTTGGCTCCGCCGACGAAGATGACGGGCGAGTGGCTTCGGGCGAAGTCGCCCATGCGCTCGGCGCGCGAGGCCATCTGTTGGCAGATGGTCTGGTGGACGGTCACTTCGGCCGACGAGCTGGCCCGTATCACTTGCGCGATTCTGGCGTAGTCGGCCGGGTTTTTGGTGGTCTGGGCAAATAGCTCTACGGGCGCGGTGTGGTCGACGAGGTCCACTTGCCCCTCGTTCTCGACCAGTATGCCCCGCCCCTTGATTTGCCCCATGAGGCCGATGACTTCGGCGTGGCCTTTCTTGCCGAAGACAACGACCTGCCCGCCGGAAGCTGTCATGCGGGCGTCCGCCTCGCGTATCCTCGTCTGGAGGCGCAAGACTACGGGGCAAGTGGCGTCGGTGAGTGTCAGTCCGTTGCGGCTCACGGTGTCGTAGCTCGACGGGGGCTCGCCGTGCGCGCGGAAGAGCACGTTGGCGTCGTGGAGCGAGTCGAGGTCTTTGGCTTCGATGACGCGGAGGCCCTTGGCGCGGAGGCGGTCGATCTCGCGTCCGTTGTGGACGATGTCGCCGACGCAATAGACGTCCTCGCCGCGGTCGAGGCGGGCCTCGAGTGTGGCTATGGCTCGGCGTACGCCAAAGCAAAAACCGGAGTGGGGGTCGATTTCTACTTTCACTTCTCTATCAGGCCGCGCTGGGCCAGGAGGTTGAGGATGAAGTCGTATTGTTCTTGCCGTGAGATGTCGCTGTTGTCGAGTTCCACGGCGTCGTCAGCTTTGCGCAGGGGGTTGAGGGCGCGCGTGCTGTCTTGCCTGTCGCGCTCGACGACGTTGGCCAGGACCTGCTCGAAGACGGGTTCCTGACCTTTGGCGGTCATCTCGTCGAAGCGTCGGCGGGCGCGGACCTCGGGCCTGGCGGTCATGAAAATTTTCAGGTCGGCGTTGGGGAAGACGGCTGTGCCGATGTCGCGGCCGTCCATTATGACGCTCTGCCGCTGGCCCATCTGGCGTTGCCATTCGGTGAGCTTCTGGCGCACCGCGGCGATTGCGCTGACGGCGCTAACAGACTGGCTGACGGGCATGGAGCGTATCTCGTCCTCGACGTTCTCGCCGTTGAGGTAGGTCGTGTTGCGCCCTTGCGCCTGGTCGAAGTCGAATGAGATTTCGATCGACGGTAGCAGGGCGGCTATGGCTTCGGAGTCGGGGCCGTCGGGCGAGATTAGGCCGCGCCGCAAGGCGGCGAGCGTCACGGCGCGGTACATGGCCCCGGTGTCGATATAGGCTATGCCGATGGCCTTGGCCACCTCTTTGGCTACTGTGCTTTTGCCGCACGACGAGTGCCCGTCGACTGCGATGACGATATTGCGCGTTGTTTTCATCTATTGCTTTTTCCCTTTCGTGAGGCGGAAGACAGCCAGGCCGATAAGCCCGGCAATAGCCGTTGTGAGGATTGAGAATAGTGTGGAGTAGACGGCGAGCGTCGCCCGCCCGTTGGTGTAGTGGGCGCGGTCGAAGAAGCTGACGTAGACGTTCTGGTTGAGGGTGGTGTCGGCCGCCGCTATTTGCGCCATCTTGCCGTCGAGCGGCGCCGAGGTGCCGACGGGCGTGAGGCCGGGGTGGGCGTCGTAGTCGGTCATTAAGGCCAGGACCTTGCCTCCGCCGGGCATGGCGAGGCGGTAGATTCTGACGTAGTCGTCCTCGTCGTCAGGGTTGCGTGTGATGCCGAACCCGCGGGTCGTGCGTTTTATGGCCTTTCGGCTCTCGTCGCTCTGGCTGACCATCTCTTGTCGCACGGGCGACTCGGGCTCGTCGCGTTTCTTCCGCCAGTAGCCCGTCGGGGCGACGCTGTCCGCCTTCAGGGCGAAAAACATCGGCACGACGCGGCCCTCGATTCCGTCGAGCGACGGCACGGCGTCCGACGCCTCGCGGCCCACGACGTGCGTGGCCGAGCCCGTAAGCTCGTCGGGGGCTACGCCGCCTTTGAGCCACGTCTCGGCGCGGTAGGGGTCGAACGCCGCCATCGACGCCACGAACACTATCGCCAAGCCCAGCAATGAGCCTATTTTCAACCAGTTGATGCCGCCCTTCTGCTGACGGTTAATAACCACCCGCGCCACGACGGCCAATACGGCTATCACGACGACGGCATACATTATCTGCTCGTTTTCCAAACTCTTGAGTAGCTATTCTCCGACGACTCCGAAGTCAAGCGCGTCGGCGTAAAATTCTGAATAATAATCTTGCCCTTTAAGCTCCATGTAGGCCTTCTTGGCCGAGAGGTCGTTGCGCGAGCTTTCGCAGTGGTCGGCCCGGCTCTCCTCGGCCGCCTCGCGTAGCCCGATGGCCGCGAGCGCGCTGTCCACTTCGTGGGCCATTACCCTGTTCTCGCGGACGATCACGCGGCAGACGACCTCCCGCCCTGCGAGGTCGGGCTGGAAGCTGCCGCCGTCCGGCGCGTTGATGCGGAGTTTCGTCTGTCCGTCCTTGTCGGCGATGAAGCAACGGAGGCCTGAGTCGCGGCACGTATGGCGGACCACGCCCCTGACGGATAGCGTGTCGCCCACGCAGGCCTCGGCCACGTTGAGCAGCGAGTCGACGGTGTAGGCTCGAGAGGCGGAGGGGGCTTGCTCGGCGGCTTGACCGCACGAAAGGAGCAGGGCGGTCGCGGCCATCGCGGCCGGCAAGCTGACGGATTTGCTTATCATGCTGATGTATCTGAGCTCGGACGCATTGCTAAAAGTAGCATGGCTTTCGCGAAAATAGTAATTAATGCAGAAGAAAGTACTGAGGACGGTGCGACGGTAGCGGTAAAAGTGACTGCACAATTGGTAAATTCGCGGAAAACAAGCAACATCAACGGCAGATGGAGACCCCACGAAGCAACTTCTTGTCGGCTCACAGGAGCGTTTTGAGCCTGACGCCCTTGGCTTTTTTCCTTGTCGCCTATCTTGGCGGCTCCGCCCTCATGGGCGATTTTGACAAAATACCGATGACGGTGGCGTTCCTCGTCTCGGCGTGCATAGCCATAGGCGTGAGCCGCGGCGGCCTCAATAAGCGGATTCTGCGTTTCTCGGCGGGCGCGGGCGACAAGAACATCCTGCTCATGGTCTGGATTTACATCCTGGCCGGCGCGTTCGCCTTCTCGGCGAGCCAGCTCGGGGCGGTCGACGCCACGGTCTCGCTGGCGTTGAGGGTCCTGCCGTCGTCGATGGTCTATGTGGCGCTATTCGTCTCGGCGGCTTTCGTCTCGCTGGCCATCGGCACCTCGGTGGGGACCATCGTGGCCCTGACCCCCATAGCCGCGGGTGTGGCGGGGCAGCTCGGGGAGCCGGTTGCGGGTCTCGCGGCCCTTGTCGTGGGCGGCGCGTATTTTGGCGACAATCTCTCTTTCATTTCCGACACCACGATTGCCGCCACCCAGACCCAAGGCGTCAAGATGGCCGACAAGTTCCGCATGAACATCAGCATCATCTGGCCCGCCGTGGCGGTCATGCTCGTCTATTGCGTCGTCATGGGATTGGGCGCGGGCTATACGTCAGAGGCGGGGCAGCCGATCGACATTGAGCTTGTCATCCCCTACGCCGCCGTCATAGGGCTCGCCGTCGTCGGGCTGAACGTCATGGTGGTCCTGGCCGTAGGGGTCTTCCTGACGGGGGTCATCGGGGCCCTGACGGGGAGGCTGACGTTCTGGGCGTTCTTGGACTCGCTCGGCAAGGGCGTGAGCGGGATGGGAGACCTTATTATTGTGGCGATGCTCGCCGGCGGTATGCTCGAGCTGATTCGCGCCAACGGAGGTTTGCGCCTCATAATCGCCACGTTGAGCGGGCGTGTCCGCGGCAGGCGCGGAGCGCAAGTGGTCATCGGATCTCTCGTGGGCATTGCCAACATCTGCACTGCCAATAACACCGTGGCCATAATCACCGTGGGTCGCATAGCTAAGGACATTTCGGAACGCTTCGGTGTCGACCCGCGCCGCACGGCCTCTATTCTCGACACCGCGTCGTGCTGCGTGCAGGGCCTCTTGCCCTATGGGGTGCAGATGCTCATAGCGTCGCGCCTGGCGGGATGCTCACCCTTGGATATCTTGCCGCGGCTCTACTATCCCGCCATATTGGGCCTGTGCGTACTCATGTCAATACTCCGCGACAAGACCCCCGTAAAAAACTAACCTTTTCTGATGGACTATATCATTTTGGCGGCCGTTGGCGTCGTCGTCGTCGCCCTTATCTTCATCATCAAAAAATACTCACGCGCTGACGCCGGGGAGGGCGAGACTCCCGACGCCGGGGCGGAAGCCCACGGCCACGTGCCGCCAGCCACGTGCTGCGGCGCGCATGAGGTCTGCGAGGCCGAGACCCTGCTCATCCTGACCGACGAGATTATCTACTACGACGACGAGGAGCTGGACCGCTTCCGTGGCAAAGGCCCCGACGACTACTCGGCCGACGAGGCCGACGAGTTCCGCGAGGTGTTGCTGACGCTCCAGCCTCACGAGGTGGCGGGGTGGCTGCGCAGCCTCAACTTGCGCCGCGTCGAGCCCCCGGCCGACGTGCGCGACGAGGCGCTGATGGTCGTAAGCGAGTTTCGAGACGAGCGCCGCGCCAATGCCGAGGATAAAAACAGAAACGCCTAAACAGCAATGGACGAACCAAAACAGCAGCAGCACGCCGCGCTCGGCGCCGACCAGGAGAAACTGGGGCGGGTCCCGCTCGGGAGGCTTCTTATGGAATATGCCTTGCCGAGCATAATTGCCATGACGGCCACGTCGCTCTACAACATGGTGGACAGCATCTTCATCGGCCAGGCCGACGGTCCCCTCGGACTGGCGGGGCTGACCGTCTGCTTCCCCCTGATGAACCTCTCCGCGGCTTTCGGCGCCATGGTAGGCATCGGGGCGGGGACCATGACCGCCCTCAAGATTGGGCAGCGAGACATCGAGGGTGCGGAGCATACGCTCGGCAACGTGGTGCTCCTCAACGTGGTCCTAGGCTCCCTATTCGCCGCCATCTCGCTCATATTTCTCGAGCCCATACTGACGTTCTTCGGGGCTTCCGAGGCGTCGCTCCCCTACGCCAAGGCCTACATGAGCGTGCTTCTCTACGGCAACATCCTGACCCACCTGTATTTGGGGCTCAACGACGTTGTGCGTTCGTCGGGCTACCCGCGCCGCGCCATGCTCGCCACCCTTACGGCCGTGGGCGTGAACGTAGCCTTCGACTATCTGCTCATCGTCCAGATGGGCTTGGGGATTCGCGGCGCGTCCATAGGCACCCTCATGTCGCAGGCCGTGGCCCTGTGCCTCGTCGTCCGCCACCTTACGATGCCCTCGTCGTTCATCCGCTTCAAGAGGGGCATTTTTTGCTGGAGGCCTAAGATAATCAAGTCGATAATGGGCATAGGCAGCGCCCCCTTCTTCACCAACTGTTGCGCCTGCCTCGTGGTCCTGCTCATCAACAACGGCCTCGGCGCCTATGGCGGCGACAACCATATCAGTGCCTACGGCATAGCCAACAGGCTGGCATTCTTCTTCATAATGGTCACGCAGGGCATCTGCCAAGGGATGCAGCCCATATCTGGATTCAACTATGGCGCGGGCCTCGTGGGGCGGTGCGTCGGGGTGTATAGGCTCGCAATAATTGGCGGGACGGCAATCATGACGTGCGGATTCGTCCTCGTCGAGTTCTTCCCGCGGTTCGTATCCCTGTGGTTCACCTCAGACGAGACGCTCATCGGAATCTCCGAACACGCATTGAGGATGGTCTTCATAGCCTTCCCTCTCATTGGCTATCAGATTGTTACGGTTGGCTTCCTGCTTTCGCTCGGCATGTCGGGCAAGGCCATAATCCTGAGCCTCTCGCGCCAGCTCTTGTGCCTCACGCCGCTGCTCATCGTCCTGCCCCGATTCTATGGGGCCGATGGCGTATGGATGGCCATGCCCATATCCGACGTTTGCTCCGTCGTCGTGGCCCTGTTCCTCGGCGTAGGGCAATTGCGCATTTTGCGCAGGATGGAAGCGGCGAAAGGCGCGTCAGCATAGGTTGAAAAAGGCTATATTTGCTAAAAAATCCTAACGCCATGATTTTCACCATAGGACGCCAAGTTGGCAGCGGAGGCCGGCTCGTCGGCAAGATTATTGCCCAGCGCCTCGGGCTAAAATTCTACGACAGGGAGATTCTCCAGATCGCCGCCAAGGAGAGTGGCATTAAGGGCGAGTTTTTCGAGAGGAGCGACGAGCGCAACTCCATGTGGGGCAGGTTCACGAGCTTCTTCATGTCCGACCACCTCCTGCCGGCCGAGAACTGCCTCTCGCCGCAGTCGCTCTTCAAATTCCAGTCCGACGCCATACGCCAGGCCGCGGCCCAGGAGCCGGGGGCCGTCTTCGTGGGCCGCTGCTCCGACTACATTTTGCGCGACTTTGCCGACAGGGTCGACGTCTTCGTCTCGGCCGACATCAAGAGCCGCGCCAAGAGGGCGGCACAGTACTTTGGAGTCGGCGAGGCCGAGGCCGAGAAAAAGATTGCCGACATGGAGGAGGCGCGCGCCGACTACTATAATTTCTACACCGAAAAGAAGTGGGGCGCGGCTGCTGGCTACAACTTCTGTATCGACACGACGAACATAACCCTCGAGCAGGCCGCCGACATGATAATCGAGTACGCGCGTCTCGCCGGGAAGTTGAGGTAAAGATATGCGCTACCATCTTCTCCTGGGCGGCAACGAGGGCGATGTGGATCAAAACATGGCCGCCGCCATCGACCTGATCCGCGAGGGCGGCGGCGTGGTCGTGGGCGTCTCGCGCGTCTACGTGAGCGAGCCTTGGGGCTACGAGTCAGACAACCTGTTCCATAATGTGGCCGCCATAGTCGACATCTCTTTGGGGCCGCGCGAATTCCTGGCCTCGCTCAAGGAAATCGAGCGGATGCTCGGCCGCAAGCGTAAGACGGCTGAACACGTCTATCAGGACCGGCCAATCGACATCGACATCCTCCTTTGCGAAGACATTGTCATCTCGACCGACGATTTGGAAATCCCCCACCCCCGAATGGCCGAACGCCGCTTCGCCCTCGCCCCGCTTGCGGAGATTTCGCCCGACGTGAGGCACCCGCTTCTCAAAAAGAGCATAAAAGAGATGCTTGACGAGTGCGAAGACTGTGGGGTGGTGTCGTTGGCCGGCAATATTCGCATCGGGAGGCTGTAACAAAAAAGCATATATTAGACTTAAAGACATGAAATACAAGAGAGTATTGCTCAAGTTGAGCGGCGAATCGCTCATGGGCCAACAAGGCTACGGAATCGACGTCACGCGCCTGAATGAATATGCCACCCAGATCGCGGCCGCCGCGCGAAGGGGTGTGAGCGTCGGCATCGTCATTGGCGGAGGCAACATCTTCCGCGGCCTGCAAGGCGCGTCGAAAGGCTTCGACCGCTACAAGGGCGACCAGATGGGTATGCTTGCCACGACTATCAACTCTCTCGCCCTCCAGCAGGCCATCGAGGCCCAGGGCGTCAAGGCGCGAGTCCTCACGGCCATCCGCATGGAGCCCATCGGAGAACTCTACAGCAAGCCGCGCGCCATGGAGCTTCTCGCCGAGGGTGCGGTGGTCATCATGGCCTGCGGCACGGGGAACCCCTACTTCACGACCGACACCGGCTCATCGCTACGCGCCATCGAGATCGAGGCCGACGTGATGCTCAAGGGCACCCGCGTCGACGGCGTCTACACCGCGGACCCCGAGAAGGACAAGACAGCCACTAGGTTTGCTGAAATATCGTACGACGAGGTCTACAATCGTGGGCTTAAAGTGATGGACCTTACCGCCACGGCCATGTGCAAGGAGAACAAGATGCCCATAATCGTCTTCAATATGGACATTGTGGGCAACCTCGCCAAAGTGCTCGGGGGCGACACACAAGTCGGCACCCTCGTCCACGTCTAAGCCCGTCGCGCAAAGACGTTGACGGAGCGGGCCTGTCGGGTGGGATCCCCCCCGGCGGGCTCGCTGTCTCGTTTTTTAGTTAATGCCAGTTCCGCCGTTATAGGGTGAAGCCCCGCCATTTTTCGTATCTTAGCATAAATCAACCGGGTACGCCATGCTCAACCTGCCGATAGGAGTACAAGACTTTCAAAAACTGCGCGAGACGAACCAGCTCTACGTGGACAAGACCGAGGTCATATACAACCTCGTCCACGACGCCTCCTCGTGCTTCCTCAGCCGCCCCCGCCGCTTCGGCAAGAGCCTGCTGTGCAGCACGCTGAAAGCCTACTTCGAGGGCCGGCGCGAGCTGTTCAGGGGCCTGGCCATGGAGCGGCTGGAGACGGAGTGGCGGCGCCGCCCCGTCCTCTACTTCGACTTCAACGGTCAGGTGTACGGCTATGGCCTGGCTCTCCGCGTGATGCTCGACCTGCACCTGAGGGACTGGGAGTCGGCGTATGGCATAGAGTCGCCAGAGGGTTTCGACACGCTACCCCTTGAGAACCAGAACGTCTCCCTGGCGCGACGGTTCTACAACGTGGTTGTCAGAGCCCACGAGCAAACGGGCAGCCGCGTCGTGGTGATAGTCGACGAGTACGACAAGGCGCTTCTCGAGTCCCTTGACCGCGGCGAGGCCCAGGAGCAGAGCCGCGCCCTGTTCAAGGGCTTTTTCGGCAACCTGAAGAAGCTCGACACGTGCCTGGAGTTCGTCTTCTTCACCGGCGTGACGCGGTTCTCCAAAGTCTCAATCTTCAGCGACCTCAACCAGCTCTACGACATCTCGCTCGAGCCGCGCTATGAGACCATTTGCGGCATTTCGGCCGATGAGCTCGCCTCTAATTTCGCGGACCGCATTCAGGCTATGGCCGACGAGAATAACATCACCTACGACGAGTGTGTCGCCAAGCTGAAAAAGAACTACGACGGCTACCACTTCACGCGGCGGATGACCGACATGTACAACCCTTTCAGCATACTGCGCGCCCTCTCCTCGCGATACTTCGGTCGCTACTGGTTCGAGACTGGCACCCCCACGTTCCTCGTGAAGCGGTTGGCGTCGGCCCGGAGCGGGTTGGACTTCAAGGAGCTCACCGAGGGAGTGTCGGTCTCGGTGGGCGAGGTCGTCGACTACCGGCCCGACAACCCCGACATCGTCCCCCTGCTCTACCAGAGCGGCTACCTGACGATCAAGGGGTTCGACCCCGAGGCCCAGGAGTTCACCCTCGCGTACCCTAACGAGGAGGTCAAGTACGGGATGCTCAAGTCTTTCGCCCCGTACGTGACGAGCCGCGGCGACACGACCAACCTGCTGGCCAAAATCCGAAAGGCGCTGAAGTGCAGGGACGTCGACACCATGATGCTCGTGCTGCAGGGCGTCTACAGCTCGCTGCCCTACATAAAGCCCGCCTACCGCGAGGGCATGGACGACGCCGACCGCCAGGACGCCTTGAACAAATACATCGAGCGCGACTTCCAGAACGTCGTCTACGTCCTTTTCCTGCTCATGGGGCAGCCGACCTACTCCGAGGTGCAGAACAGCCTCGGCCGCGCGGACTGCATTGTGGAGACCGACGAGTACGTCTATCTTTTCGAGTTCAAGGTCGACTCCTCCGCCGACGAGGCCCTGGCCCAGATCCGCCGTCACGAGTACGCCGCGCGCTACGCCGCCGACAGCCGCGAGGTGGTCTGCGTGGGCGTGAACTTCGGGCGGCGCAAGCGCAACATCACCGAGTGGAAGGTGGGGGGCGGATTGTCGGCGAGTTAAAAACACTGCCGAAGGACGTGTGTACTAAAAAAAGGCTGCGGCGTAACAGCCGCAGCCTTTTCTGTCTTGAAAATCAAATCTTACAGGGCCTCCGCGTCGCCGCTCTTTATCAGGAGCTTGCGCACCGGGGTAGGGTAGCCGGGGCGGCTGACGCGCCCTTTCTTAAACGTCCCGTCGGGGTTCTGGCGTCGCAACGCCATGTCGTTGTGTTTCACTATGAGCAAAGTCGCCAATTCGCGCCATGCCTGCATCATCTTGTCGGCCGCGGCTATCGAGTAGTCGTTGAGGAAACGTATGGCTTCGTCGGCCGGCATTTTGGCTGCTGCCGACTCAATCTCGGCCTGGCGGGACAGGAATTCGCTTTCAAGGCCATCGCGGACTTTCTCGAGGTCGGGGAAAAGGGCGGCGTAGCGGGGGTAGACCATGTTGCTGACCCAGTTGCACACCCAGAAAGCGTTGGCGTAGGAGAATGTCTGTCCGTCGGCCCCCGGGGTGGCGTAGCATACGGGCCGGCGTGTCGACCCGCAGTAGATGGGAGTGTAGGCAATCATGTTGGCGTCGTCGTTGCCGAACCAGAGCACGCCGCCGATATGGTCGGGCAAGTCGGCCCTCATCTGGCTGACGAACGTGAAGGCCGTCTGCTGAGTACTCGTCGGGCGTTCCCAGAAATACTCTTTGCCGTCGTCGCCCTTGAAGACGAGCGGCGTCACGCGGTAGGGCATTTGCCATATGCCGCCGGCAAGGCTCGTCGTGTCGGCCAGCGAGAGGGGCGTGCCCTCATAGTGGTCGCGCATGTCCATCATGAGGTCGTGGACTGACAGTTTCTTGTCGGGACGAATCCAGAGGGGAAGGTCTTCGGCTGCCTCGTCGCGGCCCAACGCCCACGGCTCATACGCCTTCATGTCGGCATGATGGTTGAAGAAGCTCCAGACGCGCGCGTCGCATAGGCGGCGACCCTCCATGTCGGGATGCGCGTACGCCTCTTTCCACGAGAACTCGTCGTCCTTGCCCTTGAACCACCCCATCTGGCGGGCGTATGACACGACGTGCTTGGAGGTCAAAACGTCACCTTTCGCCAAACCGAGTTTCGAGTAGTTGCCTATGCGGCTCTGGTTGGCGTGGGCGCATATCATCCCGTCGGGGACTCTAACTGCCACCCATACTACCCCCTTGGAGCCGGGGCCGCGCCCCATCATCTCCATAATCCACGCCTCGCGGGGGTCGCATATCGAGAAGGTCTCGCCGCTCGAGTTGTAGCCATACGTCTCCGCGAGCGACGTCATGACCTTTATGGCCTCGCGGGCCGTCTTAGCCCTCTGAAGGCCCAGGTAGATTAGCGAGCCGTAGTCCAGAAGGCCTGTCGTGTCGATCATCTCCTTACGGCCGCCATAGGTTGTCTCGCCAATGGTGACTTGGTACTCGTTGATGTTGCCGATTACCGAATACGTCTCCTCGGCTTCGGGTATGACGCCTGCCCACGTGTTGTTCTCCCAATTGACGATGTCGCGCATCGCTCCTTTTGCGTGACGGCCTGCTGGATAGAGGCAGAGCGAGCCGAACATCCCGTAGTCGTCGGCATTGTAGGTGCAGAGGGTGCTGCCGTCTACGCTCGCGCTGGGCGTGACGATGAAGTTTGTGCAGCCAAACGCCTCGACCACGGGGGCCAAGAGCGCGGCGACGATGAATTTGAGTTTCATAAAGCAGAGTTGATGTTTTGTGTTTGTTTAGGGCCGGAATAGAGCTGCCGGATAATCTCGCTGGCTATCGTGAGTCCGAAGATGGCCGTTATGTGCATCAGCGTCCCGTTGACGCTCTTGCCGTTCTCCACAGCCGCATCCGGGTTCTTGTTTTCGAGAAGCTCGGGGCTGAAGACGCACTTGAATTTCCGCGACGGCCGTACGCCGTCTCTCTTGAACCGCTTGCGCAAGGCGCGGGCAAGGGGGCATCCCTTGGCGTCCCAAAATCCCACCACCTTTATTTGAGAGGCGTCCATTTTCAGGGCTGCCCCCATCGACGAGACGAGCGTCGCCTTGCTGGCCGTGGCCCGCAAAATCAGCAGGGCCTTGTCTTTCAGGCTGTCTATGGCGTCGACGACGTAGTCGTATTCGTCGAGGGCGAAGTTGTCGGCCGTCTCGGCTGAATAGATTTCGCGTATGGCCTCAATTTGGGCGTCGGGGGCTATGGCGAGCAGGCGGTCGCGCATGGCCGCGACTTTGATTTGCCCCAAGGTCTGGCTCGTGGCCATGATCTGGCGGTTGACGTTGGTGGGGCAGACGACGTCGGAGTCGACTATCGTGAGGTGCTTCACGCCGCTGCGGACGAGGCTCTCCGCGCACCACGACCCTACGCCCCCCACGCCGAAGATTATGACCTTGCAGTTCTCGACCCTCCGCATGGCCTCGTCGCCGAGAAGTAGGCGCGTGCGCCCGAGGAAATCGTCTGTCGGTTCCATTATTTCGTGTTTGACAATTTGTGTTGAATGAGAAAGACCTATTCCGCGCTCCGACCCTCGGCCTCGGCAAAGGCCTCGTCGGCCGTCGCCCCGAACCATTTTGTGGCCCCAAGTTTCTTCACCACCACGCGACCGTCAGCCCCTATGAGGGCCGACGACGGGACGCTCATTAGCAGTTGGCCCACGAATCCGCCATCGGCGTTTGCCGCGACGGCATACTCCTCGCTAAAGTAGAGGGGGCGGATTGACGGCGCGTAGCCCCGATTGCGGAAGTAACGCTCCACGTCGTCCTTGCTGTCGGACGTGAGGAAGAAGATGTCGAGACGCTCGCCGAACTTCTCGGCCGATTGGCTCACGCTGCTCAGCCCCGCCTGCGTCTGCGAGCTCCATACGCTCCCCACAACGAGAAGCGTGGGGCGCGACGGCGGGAATCTCATGAGCGTGTCCTCGCCCTCGCCTGTGTCGAACCGTAGCTCGTCGTCGGGGCCCAGGAATAGGATTTTGTCGTAAAGGCTCGGCTGCGTGAGGGTGGCACGGACGGTGTATGTCACGACTCCCCGCCTCAGGGGCGGGACTGCCGCCACGACCAGGGCGGCCAAGAAGAGAAAGTCCAAGACAATCCCCCTCCTGCGCTTGCGCCCGCTATACCGCGACCACGCCCTGCCCCACAACCCTTCGACCATGGCGCGCGCCCCGTTTTACGCCTGGCGGAACGAGACCCGGTGGGGCATGGTGTTGTGCATCTTGCCGTCGACGCCTACGCTCATGCTTATGGCCTTGGCTTGGAAGAGCTCAAGGTTCGCGCCAATCAGACCCGTGAGGTTTATCTGCGCCTCGAATGACGTGTGGGGCTGGAGGGTGATGGGCAGCGTCGGCACGTTGGCCCTGAAGCGGCGCACGCGGCTCACGCCCATCATGAAGTTGACTTGCGCGTCAGACAGGTCGACGGTCTTGGGCGAACGGTTGCTGATCTTGATGTGGAACACAACTTGCCCCTGCTGAGGCTGCCTAAGTTTGCTGCGGAACGCCACGCCGAAAGGGAATCTGGCAGTGCGGACCGCGTAGAAAACGTATATCCCGATGCCGACGACCAAGCCGCCCGCAAGGGCCAGAATCCATGGGAAGGAGCGTTCGGCGGATTGACCCCCGGCGTCCGAAATCGACGGCGAGTGGAGGCGGAGCGAGTCGGGCGCCAAGGTGTCGGCCGTCGCCACGACTGCCGCCCCGCCTCCCGACAAGGTGTCGGATTGCGACGGCGAGTCGGGCCGTCGCGTGGCTATCTGTTCGATTTCCCAATTAAGACGGTTGATGGTGCACTGCTGTAAAACGACTATCATGCAGAGGGTGGCCACGACCATTCGCCAGTGGGTCTCCACAAACCGGCGAACTCGGCCCAACAATTGGTATATTCTATCCATTGATAACGTGTTTCTTCCCTTTGAATTCGGCGAATATATACTTTTTAACCCGATAGGGAGGGGGTGCGGGTGTTAAAGATTATTATGAAAAGAGGGCGAGAATGACTAAATTTGCACCCGAAATTCCTTCAGGGGGGTTCGATTACGGACACCATATTCAATTAAGGAGACGCATCAATGGAGAACTCTAAGATCCTCTACATTTCGCAGGAAATCAAGCCCTACCTCCCCGAGTCGCCCATAGCGGTCCTGAGCCGCGACCTCTCGCAGGGCATCATGGAAGGCGGCAAAGAGATACGCACGTTCATGCCTCGCTTCGGCAGCGTCAACGAGCGGAGGAATCAGCTCCATGAGGTCATCAGGCTCTCGGGCCTCAACATCGCCATCGACGACACAGACCACCCCCTGCTCATCAAAGTGGCCAGCATACAAGCCGCGAGGATGCAAATCTACTTCATCGACAACGACGACCTCTTCAGCCGCAAAGGCATCACCACAGACCCCGCCACGGGAGAGTTCTTCCCCGACAACGACGAGCGAGCCATCTTCTTCGCCCGTGGGTCGCTCGAGACGACAAAAAAACTCCGCTGGGTGCCGGACCTCATACACCTCCACGGCTGGTTCACCATGATGACGCCCATCTACACGCGCCTCATGGCAAAGAAAGACCCCTATTTCGCAGCCTCCAAAATCGTCGTCAGCATCTACGACGACGCATGGCAAGGCCAGTGGGAGAACATGAACCGGAAGCTATGGGTCGACGGCATCGACGAGAAAGCCCTCAAGAAAATCAAGATTTCCGACTACGCGTCGCTCATGAAGACGGCTATCGACCTCGCCGACGGAGTCACAGTCTGCTCTCCCGCGGCAAGCCCCGAGCTCGTCGACTACGCCAAGGCATCGGGCAAGCCCGTCCTGGATTTCCCCGGCGAAGAGGGGTACGTCGGGGCCTACAACGCCTTCTACGACAAAATCCTGGGAGCCTGAAAAAAAGCGAACTGACACCCCCCCCCTGTCGACAGCTCGTCGGCAGGGGCGTTTTTTTTTATTCCAGTGCCGATTTGACGGCCGAAGGCCTTAATTCTATTCAGCAAGGCCATTTTCACAAGAAACTTTTTTTTTTTAACTCTGATACGCGGACCTCTCGCCGGCAGGCTGCCGCAGCCGCGTTCTGCGACCCGATAATGGCGTCGACTGCGGACGGGGCGACGCGCGCCGACGATCTATTCAGCCAATCGGCGAAACTCTCCGCTCAAGAGAAGGGCACCCCAGGGGCGGCGGCGTTTTAGAGAGGGCTAAGGTCGTCACCTTCAGTTAGTTGACTATACCACGTTTTCATTGCCGACACCGCCGTAGCCAAGCTCGGAGACGACCTCGGCGTCGTGCGCCACACGGTCAGAAACGGCAAAATCGTCGACACGCGAACCCTCTCCTCGCGCGACGTCCGCCTCAAAGACAACGAGGTCTTGTGCGTATCGGTCAACAACGCACTGGAGATATATCGAAACCAGGAGGCCGAGTTCCAAGAAAAGGTCATAGCGGAAGAAACCCTCGTCCAACAAGCCCAAGCCGAATTGGACGAGGCCGAGTCGGAAGAAGAGGCTCATCGACTTCATCCTCGGGCGGAACGTCGCCCGCAGAGTCAAGCTCAAGAAGCAGATAGCCAAAGTCGAAGCCTGCAAAGCAGATTTGGAGCCCTACATGACGGCTCAGGAAGACGTCGAACAGATTCGCAACATCATCGAGACGGGTGAGGCGTTCCGAAGCCTCTGCGCGCAAATCGACAATCTACAGGCCGAGAAGGAGCAATGCGAAGCCGAACAGGCCATGCACGCCGCCATGATAAAAGACAAGGTCTGCATGTTGCAAGTCTCGGCAATCCCCGAGAGCTCAATCGACCTTCTGCTCAAAAACGCCGGCAAGCAGGGCGTTGACGACCCGGACGGCGTCAAATGCCTCGCAGAGGGAGTCCCGTATCAGATTGGGAGCGACGTGGAGTCCGTCCCCGACTACGATGCCGAGGTGGAGGACATCGAGGAAGAAGATGTCTCTGAAGACCAGCTCGAGATACCCGAAAATGAGTAGCCGCAAGGCTGAACCGCTTCAAGATGAAAAAAGTCAAGCCCCGCGCCTGTCAGACGGCGCGGGGCTTGACTCTTATATCTTGTGCGTCTGGATGGTTGTCGTCAGTCGTCGGCGATGAGCGAACGCCAGTCGTTTGCCGAGTCGCTGGAGAGGTCCACTGTAGCCTCGCGGTCCTGACGCTCCATTTGCAAGACCGGGATATTCTCCTGCATATACGCCTCGATGTCGTCGATAAGCCCCCTCTCGCCCTCGTCGGCGAATGTCAGGGCGTAGCCCTTGGCCATGCCGCGGCCAGTGCGCCCCACCCGGTGGACGTAGTTCTCGGGCTCCTCGGGAACGTCGTAGTTGACAACGAAGTCGACACCGGGGATGTCGATGCCGCGGGCTGCCACGTCGGTCGAGATGAGCATCTGGACGCGGGACGCCCGGAAGTCGTCGAGGACCTTCTGGCGCTCGCGTTGCGACATGCCGCCGTGCAGGAACACGGAGGTCAGACTCACGCGGTCCATAGCCGCCTTGACGCGCTCGGCGCGCACTTTAGTGCGGACGAAGACCATTATGTGGCCACAAGGGTTCTCGCGCGCAACTCGCTCGAGGAAGAAACGTTTCTGGTCCATCGGGACCGACAGCACCTGGTGGGTCACGTTCTTGGCCACCTTGTTCTGGCTCATCTCGATACGGACAGCCCTATAGACCAGCGAGTAGGCAAGGTCTTTAATCTTCTCGTCTATCGTGGCGGAGAAAAAGAGCGTCTGCCTGCGCCGCGGGAGCCTGCGCGACAATTGGCGGATGTCCTCATAGAAGCCCAGGGCCAGCATATGGTCGGCCTCGTCGACGACGAGCGTCTCGGCTTGCGTGGTCGTGAGCCACCCTTGCGCGGCAAGGTCGAAGAGGCGTCCAGGGGTGGCGACGACGATGTCGGCCTTACCCTTCAAGAGGGCAATCTGGTTGTCCTGCTCCACGCCGCCGTAGACCGCCACGACGCTCACGCCCGTGCCGCGGGCCACCTGCTTAATGACGCCCGCCACTTGCGCGGCAAGCTCATGCGTGGGCTCCATCACCACGCACCTCGCGCCCTCGTAGCCCTCGCGCCTGGGACGGCGCATGAGGTTCGAGACGACGGGTATGGCAAAGGCGGCGGTCTTGCCCGTGCCCGTCTGGGCGATGGCGAGGATGTCGTCGCCCTCCAGCACGTGGGGGATTACCTTAAACTGAATGTCTGTGGGGCGGTTGAAGCCCATGGCGCGGACGTTGTCGCGCACCGCGGGCAAGAGCAGCCGTAGGTCTTCGAATCGCACGGGAGTGTGGTTTAGATGTCTTTAATGGCTTGGCGTATGGAGGTCCAGCGCGTGGCGTCCATCTTGGAGCCTATGACCTCGATGACGTTGCCGCTCGTGATGGCGCCCGCCGTGGCGCACTTCTTGGGCGTGAGGCCGTTGATCATGGCCCATACGAAGCCAGCCGCGTAGAGGTCGCCCGCGCCGGTGGTGTCGATGGCGTTGGCCCCGACGATTCCCACGTGGGCGTGCTCGGCTCCCACCTTGACGATGCTACCGCGGCGGCCTTGCTTCAGGACCACGGTGTCCACAAGCTCGCCAATCTCGTTGAGGGCCTCGTCGTCCTCCTTGCCCGTGAAGGCCGTGGCCTCCTCCTCGTTGGCGAACACCACGTCGACGTAGCGCGACAAGAGGCGCTGCATGAACTCCTGATGCTCCTCGACGACGTTGTAGCTCGCCAGGTCGAGCATCACCGTCAGGCCCTTCTTCTTGGCCGAGGCCAGAGCGCCCTCGATGAGCTGCGGGTTCTGGACGAGGTAGCCCTCGACGTAGAGGTGGGTGAATCCGTCGAAGGCCGTCTCCTCAATGTCGTCGGGCTCCATCTCCACGGCGGCGCCGAGGTGGGTGCACATCGTGCGTTCGGAGTCGGAACTGATGAGCGATATGCAAGAGCCCGTGGGCGTCGCGCTTGTGCGCAAGAGGGGGGTCACGCCGTTCTGGCTAAGGTCGTCGGCGTATTTGGAGCCAAGCTCGTCGGTGCCCGTCATGCCGATGAAGCCGGCGTTGACGCCCAGGTTGGCAAGGCCGCAAATGGTGTTGGCCGCGCTTCCGCCGCTCACGATTTGAGGGTTCAGCCCTTTGACGGCCTCGAGGATTTCCGCCGAGCGTTGGTCGTCGACGAGGTTCATCGCGCCCTTGAGGAGGTTGAACTCCTTGAGAATGTTGTCGTTAGGGATGCGGACCAATATGTCTACGAGGGCGTTGCCCAGGCCCAGAACTTTAGCTTGCATTATTTTTCGAAAGTTGTATATAAAAATTCTTCCGCAAAGATATTGCGATTTCGGCTAATATACATAATTTTGCCTTCGCTTTTCGGGACGAGGAGACTCCCCGATTGGCACTTCGGCAAGGCTGGCCAACGTGGCCGTGCGGCCGATTTAAGCTCACTCCCGACGTTGGGAGTCCTACATATACTTTCTCCAATAGCTCAGTTGGTTAGAGCATCTGACTGTTAATCAGAGGGTCATAGGTTCAAGTCCTATTTGGAGAGCGGTAGAGGCATCTGGTGCGAACCGGGTGTCTCATTTTTTGTCGGTCATTGTGTCGTGTTTTCCTAATAAAGAGGGCGGCTCGGCAAAAACCATTAATCCAGTGGTTTTGCCGAGCCGCCTATGCGTATCCGCTCGCCCCTAAACGAGTCGCTTGACGAGGTCGCGACGCTCGCCGGGAAGGAGGTCGACGGGCGGGATCTCGATCATGGTGTAGCAGCCGGGGGCCTGACGTAGAACGGCTCTCGCGCACGAGACGAGGACTTGGCCTGTCAGGGCGGGGTTGTTTATCTCCATCAGGAAGCGGAAGTTCTGGTTGGCGGTGGTGCCCGAGACTCCGTTGCGGATGAGGTTGACCCCGTGGCCTACGTTGTTGAGGTCTTCGACGCAAGGCACCTCGATGACGTGGGTCTCGTCGTGGGCGAAGTAGTCGTCGGCCTTGATGGCTGCCGCCACGTCGTCGAGCTTGTAGCCCTCTTCGAGTTCAACGTATACCATGCGGCGGTGGATTCCCGTCCCGAGTGGGATGGTCATCGAGAGCGCGTCTTTGACGCCCTCTTTGCTTTTGACGCATACGGTGTGGCCCATGCTGCGTCCCGGGCCGAAGTTGGTGTAGGTGAGGCCTTTGGGGGCCATGGCCTCGAGGATGGCGCGGATCATGGAGTCGGAGCCCGGGTCCCATCCAGCGGAGATGATGGCTGCGGTGCCATGCGCCTTCGCCACGGCGTCGAGCTCGTCGCGCAGCTGCGGCACGAGGGTGTGGATGTCGAAGCTGTCGACGGTGGCGATGCCTTGGGCCAGGATGGCCTTCGCCGTATCGGGCACGGCGCGGGTGGGGGTGCAGAGCAGGGCGGTGTCCACGTGGCCGAGCTCTTTGATGTCGGCGACTACTTTAACGCCCGTGAGCTCAACGGGTTGAGGGTCTGCGGGGTTGCGGCGGACCACGCCGGCGAGTTCGAGGTCCGGGGCTATGGAGAGGGCCTCGACGGCGGCCTTGCCGATGTTGCCGTAGCCTACTACGGCTATTCTTTTCTTTTGCGACATTATGGGTGAGTTTACTGTTCTTTTGTCTCTTTGGCAAAAGTAAACAGAAACCATTTGTCTTTCAATAGGTAAAACACTGCTTTTCAGTATGGCGGGAAGGGCGGCCGGCTGCCCGTGTTTGGCCGCCTGCCGCCCTTGGCGTAGAAAAGTGAACCTCTTTCTTTGAATTTTGCTTTGTCGTCACTTGACGATTACTTTCTGCGCCACGCCGCCAGCGCGGACCACGTAGACGCCCTTGGCCAAACCTGTGGGTGCTACTTTCTGGCCGTTGAGCGCGTAGACTTCGAAGCTGTCGACTCCGCTCACCCCGATTGCGCCGCCTGCCACGTTGACGTCGAGTGATTTGTGGGCGGGGCGAAGTGCGGTCGAGACGTTTTTCGTGATGAGTAAGTACGATTTTTCGAACGTGAGGCCGAAATAGATGTCGTCCTTGTCCGACGGGTTGTATGCCTGGACGCCTTCGAAATACTGGAAGTGCGACACGCCGGCGCCATCTGTGAGGTCAAACCTCACGTCGACTGTCCCGCCGTTGTTGGTGACGGAGATGGTGTAGAATGAGCCGTCAAGATTGTCACTGAAGTTGTCCCAATTCCAGTTGCTCGTAAGGGTACCGAACTTTGATGCGTCGGAGCCAGAGTTTGAGTCACCGCACCATGCCCAATTGTCCGGACGGAAGAAGTATGAGTCAGTACCCCCGTTGGTGGTGACATTAGCGATTGGGCAATGCCAGTTTGCTGCATTGTCGGAGCGGAGCTGGAATGAGCATGTGGCCGTCTGGCCTTTATTGACCCGAACGTATTCGGAGAATACGGTGTTGAACGCTGTTGAGAGGTCAGTTGCGCCGAGCAGAGTTGTTGAGGTTTTTGAGATTGACGCGGTGCCATTGGCAGTTTTTCCCGAGTACGAGGCCGTGAATTTGCCATTAGCGTCGACGTCGGAGAAGGTGAACTCTTTAGAGGGGAGTAGGGTCTTTGCGCCGCTCGCGAGGGTGGCCCCGACGGTCACGGCCGCCTTGATGAGTGGGGTGGTTGTGGCGGAGGGTGCGAAGTAGTGTACGACAGCCGAGTTCGTGTTCACCCATATGCTGCTGATGTCGCCACAGTTGTCGCGGTAGGCTTTAAGATTCTCGAAATGAGAGCCGTCCGCAATGAGGAAAGCGTGGAGTTCTTTGCTGGCGTCAACGGTCTGGTTGTACGTCATGGCGTAGAGCCTCGAGCCCTTTTCGGCAATTGCTTTTACTGTGACGGTCCCTGCCGTCTCGCGGGATATGGCGACGTATACGTGCGCGCCGTCCATGTCCGTTTTGAAGATATCGCCCAAAACTGATTCTCCGGTCTGGCCCGCGTAGTTCGTGGAGATGTTTCCCGCAACATAATCGTAGCCTGAAATCTTGCCGTCCCACCCGTAGGCGTCGCTGCGGAGGCAGAAATACGTGACAGCATCATTAATCGCGCCGGCGTTGTCGTTTTGTAAGCAGACTGCCCAGTTGTTCCAGACGTTTGCTTTAGACGAATAGTTGTTGAACTCGAACGTTGTTGTCTTGCCAGTGGGTATTTCAACAGCTTCGGAGAGAGCTTCCCCCCACCCAGACGAGTTGTCGGTATTGCCGACTGTGTTTTTTGTGAGGGTGATTGTCTCTGCTTGCGCCGTAAGAGAGGCAATAGCGAGGAGTGCAGTTGCTGCTAAGGAGCGAAAAGGTTGTAGAAAGTGTTTCATAAGCGTTAGTTCTTTATGGTCTACTAAACTGTTTCTTGACTTGTGTAGTGGCAAAAGTATGTCTAACGTGAAGTGGGTGAGGGGAAGAAAGTTTTTTTTAGTGGATTTTTGTGACTGTACGTTAATTTCCTTATTGAAAGAATCGAGTGTAGCAGTGTGGGAGTCAGGCGTCCCGCAGCGGTGAAAACCGCGGGAATGTTCGGCATTTGTTGGCATAAGCGTTGCCTTGCGAGACAAGAGAGCGCGTTGTTGGTCGCCAGCTCTGCGTATGGGCTGGCGGCAAAAACGTTAATCTTAGTAAAAGGGTTGTGAGGTGGTGTGCGGCTTATTCCGTCAACTTCTCGACTTCGTCCGCGCCAATGCCGAGGATAGCGGCTATCTCGTCGGGCGACATGCCTTTTTGCCGCAAGGTGCGCGCTGCGAGGCGGGTCTGGGCTTTCTGTCTCTCTATTTCGGACTTCTGTTTTTCGAGCTCGGCGTTCATTTCTGCCTTTTCAGCGGCATTTCTTGCTATCTCCGCGTCCTTCTTTTCAAGCTCTGCGTCTTTCTTTTCTATTTCCGCATCCTTCATCTCCAGTTCCGCCTTTTGCTTCTCTATCTGCAAGTCGCGGGTGTCGAGCTCCTCGAGGATCTCGTTCTCCATGCCGATCTTGGCGATTATGTCTGGCTCGAGGAGGCCATCGCGGAGCTTCGAGACGACGGTCTTCTCCTCGGGACGCATGACGTCCATCCTGTCCGGGATGCTCAGGACGGAGGGGTTGCTCGTCTCGCGGTAGCGCTGGTTGAAGACCTCGAGGATCCGCTCGGCGGCGTTGGCGGGCTTCTCGGGCAGGCGGGGGATCTGGACGATGACGATGTCGTGGG
>JAFPDB010000201.1 GCA_017390085.1 Bacteroidales bacterium
GCCTCTCGTGGCGACTGTCTGCGTCGACGTCAACCGCATGACGAAATGGTGCGAGCTGAGCAACGCCGACAAGGCGTTTTTCAACTTCGAGAGCTTCATCACGGCCACCATCGACGCCACCATCGCCGCGCAGAACATGGCCCTTGCGGCCGAAGAGGAGGGGCTTGGCATTTGCTACCTCGGCACTACGACCTACAACCCCGACGTGATAATCGACGCCCTATCGTTGCCGCGCGGCGTCTTCCCCGTCGTGACCCTCACCATAGGCCACCCGGCCGCCGACCCCGGCCTCACGGAGAGGCTGCCGCAAGAGGCCATCGCGCACGCCGAGAAATACCGCGACTACTCGGCCGGCGACATCGCCCGACTTCACGCCCCGAAAGAGGCGAATCCCGAGAACCAAAAGTTCGTAAGCGAGAACAAGAAGCAGAATCTCGCACAGGTTTTCGCCGAAGTGCGCTACCCGCGCCACAACAGCGAGATTTTCTCAGCAAAACTCATTGACGCCCTCCGTAAACAAGGTTTCATGAATTAACCCCATGGCTACACCACTCGACATCGAACTCGCCGCCGCCATCGCCTTCGATGCGCAAGGCCTCGACACGACAACCCTCCACAACATTTTCAACGCCGACGCCATGGCCGAATGGCTGCGCGCAGGCACGTCGACCTACGTGGGCCTCTCGCCCGTGACGAGCTCATTCTCGGCATTGGCCGACAGCGTCGGCTTCATGATCGACTGCCTCGAAGGGCAGGAGGCCGCCCTCGTCTACGCCGACTACGTGGTCATGACTCAGGGCGCAAAACACCTCAGGCCAGTGGCAGACGCCCCGAAGCACGTGGCCCGCGACACGTTCGATTTCGGCCCGCTGCTCGTCTGCCGACGCGCCGACGCCATCAAAGCCCTCACCCCGTGCCCGCCCCTGTGCGAGACCTCCGCCTTATACGCCCTGACCCTCGGACTCCAACGCTTAGGGCATCTCTACCACACGGGCGTCCCTGTGGGCTTCGTGGGAGAGACCGACAATCGCGACAGCGGTGTCAAGCAGTTTGACTACGTCAACCCCCTCAACGTCAACGTACAGAAAGAGCGGGAGCTCATCTTCGCGGAACACCTCAAAACCATAGGGGCCTTGACGCCCGAGCCGCAGCAGCGCGCCGAGGTCAAGAGCCACTCCAAATTCGCGCGCCGCGCGTCGGTCGTCATCCCCGTCCGCAACAGGGTCGGCACCATTGCCGACGCCGTGAAGTCGGCTCTCTCGCAACACACGTCGTTCGATTTCAACGTCATCGTGGTCGACAACCATAGCGACGACGGAACGACAGAGGTCCTCTCGCACCTGGCCGCCGAAGACGACCGGGTCGTGCATATCATCCCCTCGCGCCAAGACCTCGGCATTGGCGGCTGCTGGAACGAGGCCGTGGCGTCGGCCGAGTGCGGGCAATTCGCCGTACAGCTCGATAGCGACGACCTCTACTCGTCCGATTCGGCTTTGCAAACCATGGTGGGCAAATTCGCCGAGAAACCCTACGCCCTTGTTGTTGGCTCCTACAAACTTGTCGACTTCAACCTCGAAGACATTCCGCCCGGCGTTATTGACCATCGGGAGTGGACGGACCATAATGGCGCAAATAACATTCTCAGAATCAACGGAATGGGCGCGCCACGCGCCTTCAACACCGAGTGGCTGCGTCGCCACCCTATGCCAAACGTGAGCTATGGAGAGGACTACGCCGCCGTGCTTTGCGCAACGCGCAAATACTTAGTGGGCCGCGTCTTCGACGTCGTGTACCTATGCCGCAGGTGGAGGGGCAATTCCGACGCCGGGCTTACCGACAAGGCCCAAGCCGCCCACGATGCCTATAAAGACAAGCTCCGCAGCGACGAGATCGAGGCCCGCATCGCCATGAACGCCAAGAGATGAGCATCGACGCCCACACCCTATTCGACAGCCTGACCTCGTGGCCGGAAGCCCGCGATAATTATATGGCGCTCGACTCCGTCGAGCAACGAACCCTGCCGACCACCCCGGCCACGCGCCTGTTCTTCAACCCAGCCCGAGTACGGTCCACGGCTGCGAAGGTCGATGCCGAATCGGTTCGCCGCCGCCCATGTTTCTTGTGCCGTCCTAACAGGCCCGCACGACAGGAATACGTGCTTTGGCGCGATTATGAGGTACTTGTAAACCCCTTCCCCATTTTCCCCCACCATCTCACGATCGTATCGTCGATCCACGTGCCGCAATCCCTTACCGGCAGGGTGGCCGACCTGTTCGCCCTCGCCGTCGAGCTTCCGCAATACGCGGTCTTCTTCAATGGCGGCCAATGCGGGGCCTCGGCCCCGGATCACGCCCATTTTCAGGCGGCCATGGAACTCAGAGAGTCCGAAGTCCTCAGGGCGATTCTGGACGATGGGGGCAAGCCGATAGTCTCGAACGCTGACGGACTGGTCGTCGCATCCGAGGCCTCGGGCCGTTTGGCCTACCACATCGTATGCCACGACGCGATGAGGGCGGCCGGGCTGTTTGCGACGCTCGCCACGCTTCGCACGCTCGACGAGAATATGCTCAACGCCGTAGCCACCTGCCGACGCGACGGGACGGTGGACATAGTCATCGTCCCGCGCAGGCGCTTCCGCCCGTGGCAGTTCGACGCCCAAGGCGAAGCCCAAATCATGATTAGCCCCGCGACGGTCGAAGTTCTCGGCCTCTTCGTCTTGCCGAGGCGTGAGGACTTTGAAAAAATATCAGCCGCCGACGCCATCGACATAATATCCCAAGTCTGCTTCACTTCAGACAACGAGTTGACAATCAGCAACAAATGAAGACCCAAGCCCAACAACCCGAACCTACCATAAGCGTGGGCATCGTGCACGCCGCCCACATCACCATTGAGCTGCGAGGCAGCTTCAGGCGCTCGCCCGTCCAAGACACCCTCACGGGGCTCATCGAGATAAGCGCCGCCGACGGTCACGCCCTCGTCAACGGTCAGACGGCCGACAAATGGGTCCTGACGCCCGAAGGCGAATCGTGCCGATTCGTAATCCGCGACGTGGAGATTGGAATAGGGTTTCATTGGGACAAACGCGAGGACCAAGTATTTGGCGGCTCGCTCCGTTTCGTTGTCGAAGAGGGGAAAGTCTGGGCCGTGAACGTCGTCGGAGTCGAGAGTTACCTCACGTCGGTCATATCTTCCGAGATGAGCGCGACATCCGACCTCGAGCTGCTAAAGGCTCACGCCGTGACGTCGCGTAGTTGGCTCATGGCGCAAGTGTGGGGCAAAGGCAAATTCCACGGGCAGCAAAAGAGCGAGACAGCCGACGAGATTGTCACGTGGCGCGACCGCGAGGACCACAACCTCTTCGACGTTTGCGCCGACGACCATTGCCAACGCTACCAAGGCCTCGAGCGCGTCACGAACGCCAAAGCGGCTAAAGCCGTCGAGGCGACGAGGGGCCAAATCTTGACCTACGAGGGAAAAGTCTGCGACGCCCGTTTCTCCAAATGTTGCGGCGGCGCTACCGAGACGTTCGAGAATTGCTGGGACGACGCGCCGCACCCGTATCTGACATCCGTGACCGACGCCTTCTTGCCGCCTCGCGACCGACTCCCCCACTTCGCCTCCGAAGAGGCTGCGCGCCAATGGGTTACGTCGTTGCCAGACGTCTTCTGCAACACCTCCGACCCCGATACGCTCCGCCAGGTACTCAACGACTACGACCAGGCGACGGCCGACTTCTTCCGCTGGACGGTACGTACCACGGGCGGCGAACTCGGACGCCTCGTCAGGGAGAAAAGCGGTCGGGATTTGGGCAACGTCGTGGCCCTGGAGCCATTGCGCCGTGGCGAATCCGGACGAATCTCGCGCCTTAGGATTGTCGGGACGAAAGGGAGCCTCATTGTCGGCAAAGAATTGGAAATAAGGCGGTTGCTCAGCCCGACCCATCTGTACAGCTCGGCATTCGTGGCGGAGACGTCGGCCGACGGCGGGATCGTGATCCGGGGGGGCGGCTGGGGGCATGGCGTCGGGCTATGCCAGATAGGCGCGGCCGTCATGGCCAAGCGGGGCGTGAGTTACCGCGGGATACTCTACCACTACTTCCGGCGCGCAATTATTGAACGAGTTTGGTGAGATTTAAGCGAATAAGCGGCTACTGTAAGCAAAAAACATTTAAATTTGTTATTGTCGTTCAGTAAGCGCCTATATTTAATGATACGCAACATACTACCACTGTTCGCCATTCTATTCGCCTGTGCCTTATCATCATGTGAGAAAGACAAAACCTATTCTATCGAGGGCAGCATCTACGGCGGACGCAATTTTGAGGATCAGACAATCTACCTTGTGCCATTCTCCGGCGGCGCCTCCGGCGGCGTCGACTCCGCAAGAGTCCACGACGGGCGTTTCCGTTTCGACGGCGTCGCCGAAAAAGACGAGATATGCATCGTCAGGATGCGGCCGATGATGCGCCTCTTCATCGATGAGGTGCTGTTGGTCCGCGAGGCTGGCCACGTGCACGTCAACCTCAGTGAGAACAGCTCGGCCTCGGGCACCCCGCTCAA
>JAFPDB010000202.1 GCA_017390085.1 Bacteroidales bacterium
GATTGGGCAACGCCCGGCAGTCGAAGACGTGGCCTCCGCCGTTGCCGCTCAGGTCGGCCGGGATGCCGTGTTTATACGAGAACGAGAAGACCCTCACTTTCAGCCTGGTAGGCTTTCCGAGTGCGCGCAAGTCTTCCGATTTGCAAAGGCTGTCCAGGATTCGCAAAAGCTCCGGAGCCTTGATGGCGGGGCGATGCTGCCTCAATATCTCTTTCAGATTGTCGAGGGCGAAGGGTATGCTTTTGAGGAAGTGCTCTTTACGCTCGAAGTACCCGCGGTAGCCGTAGGCGCCCATGGCCTGCATGATGCGGATGACGCAATAGCCGTAGAAGTGGCGAAGGAAGGCGTTGACCTCGTTGTGGCGCAGGCGGCTTATGTAGAACGCCAAGAGCTCGTTGCGTACGACGTTTGGGATGTCGGCCTTGGCGTCGTAGAGCAGCGAGGCGACGTCGTATTGCCGCGCGCCGCGCCTGCCGCCCTGATAGTCAATGAACCACGGGTCGCCATTCTCGTCAATCATGATGTTGCGGCTCTGGAAGTCGCGATACATGAAGTAGCGGCAGTTGGCTTCCGTAAGGTAGTTGATGAAGGTCGTGAAGTCGGCCTCGAGCTGGGCCTCGTCATATTCTATGCCCGCAAGGCGGAGGAAGTAGTATTTGAAGTACTGGAGGTCCCACATCATGCTCTGCGCGTCGAAGTCGGACCGCGGGTAGCACAGGTTGAAATCGATGTTGTGCCGTCCCTTGATTTGTATCTCCACAAGGGCCGACAACACCTTTTTGTAAATATCCTTGAGCCGTGTGGTGAATCGGCCGCCGTTCTCTTTGCGCTCTTGGTTTATCAGGTCGAAGAGCGACGTGGAGCCGAGGTCTTGCTGGATGTAGACGCCCGCGGCCTCGTCGGCGGCGTATATCTCCGGCACCCTAATCCCGGCTTTGCGCAAGGCTTTGCTGAATTCGATGAAAGCCAGGTTCTCCCGCTCGTTCTCGCCCACGACGCCAATGACCATTTTCGTCGGGTTGCCCATGCGGTAGTAGACGCGGTTCGAGCCCGATGGCGGCAGTTTGTCAAAACGCGAGGGTTCGATTCCAAACCATGAGGTGTAGAGTTTTTTGAGGCTTTCGGTCCTCTCTTCTGTGGTGAGATTCATCGCGATGGGGTGTTAACGATGTCGAATTGGCTGACTATGTGGCCGCCATGGCATACTATGTCAATAACGAAAAGCACGTAGCGTATGTCGACCGATATGTTGCGGCTTCGCTCGGCGTCAAAACGATAGTCGGACGCTATGCCGTTCCATATGCGGTCGAAATTCAGGCCTATGAGTTCGCCGCGGCTGTTGAGTGTGGGGCTGCCGCTGTTGCCGCCCGTGGTGTGGATGCTCCCGACGAAACAGGTGTGGAGCTGTCCGTCGGCGTCGGCCCAGCGGCCATAACCGCCGCCGAGCATCGTCTTCAGGCTATCGGGGAGGGCGAAGTCGGGGTTGCCCGTGGCGTTCTTTGCCAATATGCCGCGTGCGGTGGTGAAGTGGCGGTCGATGTTCTCGATTCCTGTGCGCGGCGCCTCGACGCGCCCGTAGGCTATGCGCATGGTGAAGTTGGCGTCGGGGGCCAGAAGGCTGTCGGGTCTTATTTGCGAGAGGCGTTTGGCGTAGGCGGCTTTAAGGTTGTGGAGGGCGTTTGAGGCGCTTTGGTTGGCTACGGTTTTGTCGTGCCGTGTGCCAATGAGGGCCAACGCCAGCCGCGTGGCGGGGTCGGACAGGATAATCTTCTTCGCGTCGGGGTCCGACATCGCCTTCTGGAGCTTGCCGTGGCTGCCAAAGACGCCTTTGGTGACTTGTCTGGAGAGCTTTGCGGGTGCTGTCAGGAGAATCTCCTTGGGCAAGTCTGCCGCCCCGATGCGGCGCAACTCTTCGAGCGCGGCGGCCAATGTCCGTTGCTCGGTCTTGGCGTCGCTATGGGCGAAAAAGTCTGTGGCCAAGTTGTCGAGTGTCTCGAAGTTTGGCTTTTCCTTGTCCAGCTCTTTGGCGAATTTGTATGCCAGTCTGAGGGTGCGGCTTCCCGACCATGTGTCTTGCGCAAGGCGCAAGGTCAGCATATTGCTCGTGTATTGGGGGCTGAAGATGTCGTCAATCTTGCCGAGGATGGAGTCCATCTGCGCGTCTTGCCTGAAGCGCGCTTGCTGTGCGCGCATGACGCCCACTGTGTTGGCGCGGGCCGTGCAGTCGATTTCTCCGGCGGTGCGTTTCTTGCCGTTGGCAATGCTCGAGTAGTGTGCCGAATAGTCGATTGCCGTCTTGCGGTCGCGTTTCATGCGTTTCTCGAGGGCCGTCATCTCGGCTTGGCGGAGGCTGACGACGCTGGGCCATACGTATGAGCGTAGGGCTTCGATGGCGGTCGCCGTGAGATATTGGTCGGTCGATCCGGGAAAGCCCATGACCATGGCGAAGTCGCCCTCGCGCACGCCCGCAATGTTGGTTTTGAGGTGCCTGGCGGGGCGGTAGGGTTTATTGTCGGGGCTATAGTCGGCGGGCTTGTTGTCGGCGCCGGCGTAGACGCGGAAGAGGGTGAAATCCGCCGTATGGCGAGGCCAGACCCAATTGTCGGTCTCGCCCCCGAAGCGTCCGAGGGCCTGAGGTGGGGCGACGACGAGGCGCACGTCTCTGAAAACCTCATAGACCATCAGGATGTGCTGGTTGCCGTGAAACATCTCCTCCACTTCGGCTTCGTACTTGTCGCCCTCTTCGGCATTGCGGACCACGGAGTTGACGGCTACCGTGTCCGATAGGCTTTTAACTTGGTCGCTCACGTCTTCCATCCTGACGAGGTGGCGCACTTGCAGCCCGGCGCATGGCAGCTCGTCGGCCTCGTCGCGGGCGGTGAAGCCGTGCGCCATGTAGTCGGTTTGCGGGCTGCTCAGGGAGCTGACCGCGCCTTCGCCACAATGGTAGTTGGTCAAGATTAGGCCTCGGTCGGAGACCATCTCGCCCGTGCATCCGCCTCCAAAGATCATCACCGCGTCTTTAAGGCTGGAGTTGTTGGCGTCGTAAATCTGGTCGGCGGTTAGTGTCAGGCCTTCGGCGACCATGTTGTCGATGTTGTCGTCGATGAATAGCGGGACCCACATACCTGGGCCCGCCATGGCTGTCGTGGCTGCGCTGAGAAGCGACATGGCGGCCGTAGAGAGTCTTTTCACGGTAGATTTTTTTAGTCGATAGTGCTGAGGGCCGCAAAAAGCCGCTGCGTCGGGAGGCCCATCACGTTCTGATACGATCCTTCTATGTAGTCAATTCCGATGAGGCCAATCCACTCCTGTATTCCGTAGGCGCCGGCCTTGTCCATGGGGCGGGCCGTCGTCACGTAGTGGTCTATGGCGTCGGGAGCCAGCGCGCGCATGGTCACTTTGGTCTCGACAGAGAAGCTCGTCCTGCCCGAGGGCGTGGCAATGCATACGCCGGTGATTACCTTATGTTTGCGTCCGCTGAGGGCTTTGAGCATACGTCGGGCGTCGGCTTCGTCTTTCGGCTTGCCGAGGATCTCTTTGTCGAGCACAACGACGGTGTCGGCCGTTATGAGGATGTCGCCTTGGCGCAGGTCCGCGGTGTAGGCGTTCGCCTTGCCGTTGGCAATATGTTCGGCCACGTCTTTGACGTTGAGGGTTTCGGGAAACGATTCGTCTATACCGTCTTTGGTCACAGTCTCAAATTCTATCCCCATCTCTCGGAGCAGTTCTTGGCGTCGGGGCGATCCGCTGGCCAGCATTATGTGCCGGCCTTTCAGGTTATCAAGCATGGTGTGGGTGTCTGTCGTTTCTGTGGGGTTCGTGTCTCTTTAGGCCGCGTCGGGTGGCGGCATAGTCTCGCAAATTTACTCTTTCTCGTTCTATTTTAGAGCGTCTCGTGTCTTGCGCAGCAGCTTTTATCCCACCTCTTTTTGACATTAAGCCCCCTTCGGCGTGGCGTTCCGTTGCCGGATCGCCGTCGACCTGACGGGGCGATGGCGGTGTGGCGTGTGGAGCGGCTTTGTGGGCCCATATTCGGCATAAGTCCTCCTTTCACATTATCTTTGCCGCTGAAAGTCAGCCCCATGGGTGGCTTCACGACCCTCTGCCAAACTCATGCAACGCAATATAATTGAACTCCTTGCGCCCGCAAAGAACCTCCAATGCGGACGTGCGGCAATCGACCACGGTGCCGATGCCGTCTACATCGGCGCCCCGCAATTCGGGGCACGTAAGGCCGCGGCCAACACCATCGACGACATTGCCCAACTTGCCGGCTACGCCCACACGTTTGGCGCGAGAGTCCACGTGGCTCTCAACACCCTGCTTTTCGACAACGAGGTGGCCGGCGCCCGACGCATGGCGTGGGACCTCTATCGCGCGGGGGCCGATGTCCTGATTGTTCAGGACGTGGCGCTCCTCGCGGCCGACATGCCGCCCATGGAGATTCACGCCTCTACGCAATGCGACAACCGCACCGCCGAGAAGGTGCTCTTCTGGCAACGCATGGGACTTGGCCAAGTGGTCTTGGCCCGCGAGCTGTCCGTCAATGAGATAGCCCAAATTGCCAGGCAGACCACGGTGCGCCTCGAGGCTTTTGTCCATGGCGCCCTTTGCGTCTCGTATAGCGGACAGTGCTACATGAGCCTCTTGCGCGGCGGACGCTCCGCCAATCGCGGCGAATGCGCACAGCCCTGCCGCCTGGCCTACGACGTGGCAGCTGCCGACGGGAGCGTGATCTTGCGCAAAGCCCACGCCCTCTCGCTCCGCGATAACAACCAGTCGTCCAACATCGAGAGGCTCATCGACGCGGGGGTCTCCTCGTTCAAAATCGAAGGCCGACTCAAAGACGCCGACTACGTGAGCAACATAACCCTCCACTATCGCCAGCTGATTGACGAGATTCTCGCCCGCCGCCCCGAGCTGCGCCGCCTCTCGGCAGGCAACGTCGCGCCCGGCTTCACCCCCTCTCCCGCCAAGAGCTTCAACCGCGGATTTACTGACTATTTCGCCAACGGCCGCCAGCAGGAAATCTGGCAACCACGGACCTCGAAGTCGATTGGCGAGCCCATTGGCAAAGTAGCGGCCCTGAAGGGCATGACGCTCGACATCCATACGCCGCTTAGCGTCAGCAACGGCGACGGCCTATGCTTCTTCGGGCGCAACGGGTTGGCCGGCCTGAAGGTCAATACGGCTAAAAACGTGGGCGGAGAGATTGTCCGCGTCGAAGTGCAATCGCCGGCCGGCGTAAGGGTGGGCGACGAACTTTGGCGAAATGCAGACATGGCGTTTGCCGACACTTTAAACCACGACAAGACCGTCCGCCGCATTGAAGCGGCGCTCGCCCTCGATTATGCCGACGGGAGTTTCGCCCTCACAATCTCCGACCCCGATGGCGTCCTGACGACGACACGGCGTGAGATTCCGACCGACGAGGCCCGCAATGTCGACTCGTCGCGTCGGCAGCTCGCGGCCTCCCTCGCCAAGATGGGCGGCTCGGTCTACACGGCCGCGAGTGTCACGGTGTCCGACGCGGCGGCTGCGCGTTTCGTGCCGTCGGCTGCAATCAATGAGCTCCGTCGCGACGCCATTGCCGAGCACACGGCGGCTCGCATCGCACATTACCGTCCTGTGGATGTGGCGCGACACGAAGAGGCTGAGGCGGAGTTCCCAGTCAAGGAGTTGTGGCGCGACGCCAATGTCATAAACGCCGACGCCAAGAGTTTCTACGAGAGACATGGCGCCAAGGTGCGCGAGTGGGGCTATGAGCGTCAAGGCGAGAGCCGCGGCGTTAGGGTGATGACCATGCGCCATTGCATTCTCAATTCGCTTGGCAAATGTTTGCGCCGCCATCCCGAGTGCGCCGCCCTCGTGCCGCTCACGCTTACCGACCCCGAAGGCCGCCGTTACGAGGCGCGCCCCGAGTGTGGAGCCTGCCAGATGTCGATTATTGCGCTATAAGTGTCCGTCATTTCCGCCGCTTTGGGATATAACCACCTAATTTGACGCACATTAACATACCATAAAACTCAAATTGCAATCTAAGTTTTTATCTTTGCCTTAGATATGAAGAAGGCGATAAGGTTGCTTATTCTCCTTTTGTCCGCTCTCTTTTTGGCATCAGGCGTATCATATGCGCAAAGCCATAAATCGAAGCGCAAAGCAAAGGCAACGACAACACAAAAGGCTAAAGTAAAGCCAGTTACGGGTCCCGACCGCAAGGTGGCTGGCATTCTCCACGATAGCGAGACCGGAGAGCCGCTGCCGTTCTCCAACGTATTTGTCCGTGCCACGCTGATCGGAACGCAGACCGACCTCGACGGCCGTTTTGCCGTCACGGTCCCTGCGGCCTACGACACGTTGCGTTTCAGCGCCATGGGCTACGGCGATAAATACATAGTGCTGAGCCAAGTAAAGGGTCGTCTGGACACCCTCGTCGTCAAGATGAGACCCGACAACATAGCCATCGACGAAGTTGTGATTCGCCCCGACGATGCCCCCCGAAGGCTGCTGAAGGCCGTAATCGCCAATAAGAAACGGAACGACCCCACAAATCACGACCGCGCGCAATATGAGAAATACACCCGATGGGAATACAGCCTCGCCAACATAAGCGACCGTTCGGCAGAGAAGGGCCTTATCTTGCGCAGGGCTTCCAACCTCATGAAAGTCAGCGCGGAAGACAGCACGCGCTACCTGCCCGTCTATTTTTCTGAGACGTTGAGCCAGAACGAGACCCAACGCGACCCGTCGAAGTCGCGCACCACCGTCGTGGCGGACCGGACTAGGGGAATCGACGTCTTCAAGCAATACGAGATTGGCGGCTTCTCAAACGCTATGGACAACGAGGTCAATTTCTACGACGACGTGGTCAAGATGCTTGGCGTAGGGTTCGTAAGTCCCATAGCGTCAGACTGTTTCATGTACTACGACTTCTTCATTACCGATAGCGTAATGACCGCCGGGCCGTCGTTCGAGCCCACAGACAGCGTCAAGGTCTACAAAGTCAAGTTCAGGCCCAAGAACCGCGGCGACAAGGTTTTTGAGGGTACGATGGACATCGAGACGCGCTATTTCTCGCCTTTGCGGATTAGCGCCGATATGCCTAAAGGGACGAACATAAATTTCGTCAAGAAGCTGAAAATCAATAGCTCATTCCAACTTGTCGGCGACACGATACCTTTCTTCGGTACCAACGAAATGGAGGTGCACATCGACTATATGCCAGTCAATTCGGAAAAGAAGCGACTCGAGATTCTCTGCAAGA
>JAFPDB010000203.1 GCA_017390085.1 Bacteroidales bacterium
GAGTCTTTCAGACCGCCGTCCCGTGGGCATCAGCAGGAATCGCTACTGTGAGCCGGCAGGGCTGAACCAGACCAGCCATTAGGAGGGAACAGCCATGTGGGGGGATGGGGCAGGCCCGAAAAAAAGGACCGTCGAGACTTGCGGTCTCGACGGTTTCGCCTTTTATCAGGTCGCCACGCGTTGGTGGCGGCTTGTCGAATTAGCACTCCTTGATTGCCTCTGTGGGGCAAGCTGCGGCGCAGGTGCCGCAGGAGATGCAGTCATCACTAATCTTGTAAGCCATAATCTATTGTCTTTTTGAGTTGTGTTTTGCGCAGCCGTTGGTCGGGGCCGGTTGGCTGCGTGGGTTGGTCTTATGATGTGACAAAGATAAGCCGATTTTGCAAACTGCGTTAATCAAAATTGGGGGTATCCTCTATTTGAAAAGTGTCTTAATCTGTTTAACGTTCAGTTGGCCGGCCGGTCGAAAAAGAAGTCGATGCAGGCGGTAAGGCAGCCCATGCCGTCGCGGTCTGCGATGTAGATTTGCCTTCGTCCGCCGAAGGCGTGGGAGTAGTCGGCGCCGAGGGCGATGCGGGTTCCGATCCGCTTGCGGACTGAGGTGGATATTTTGACTCTCTGGATGAAAGAGGCGGCCGAGTTTTCGCTTTTGGCGTTGGCGATGACGGTGAGTGAGGCGTTGGCGGAGATGCCGGGTTTTTGCCAGGCTCTCTGCATTCCGAGGGTGCCTCCGAGGCATGAGGCGTTGAGCTTGCAGCCCGAGGGTCGGAAGATGAGCCTTCGTTGCTCGAGGAAGAAGCCGAAGAAGAAGCCCGAGGGGCGTTTCCAGCTGATGGACTCGTGGAGTTTGAGGATGAGGTCTTTGTTGGTTATGTCGTCGTAGATGGCGTAGGCGATGGAGCAGTGTGCCGCGAGCGTGGCCTCTCGGCTAAGCCTGAAGCCTCCGCCGACGCCGGCGAAAAGAGCGTTGTAGGGTTCGGGTGTGTGGGCGTCGCCGGTGGCGATGCGGGCCTCGGCTATCCAGCGGTCTGAGATGTCGCAGGAGATGTCGGCTTTGCAGCCGAGGTATAGTTTCTGGGCGTGCGCTTGGGTAAGGGAAGCCGCCATGACGGCAAGCAACGACAGGAATGGGACCCGGCGGCGGCGCGTCATGGCGGAAGATTTTTTAGATGAGGGCCTCTATTTCCTTGCGGATTAAGGCTGCGAGTTGGTCGGCTTCGGCTTGGGTGTGCGCCTCGGCGTAGATGCGGATGATGGGTTCGGTGTTGGACTTGCGGAGGTGGACCCAGCTTTGCGGGAAGTCGATTTTGACGCCGTCGCGGTCGTCGATTTTGTCGTCGGCGTGGGCGGCTTTTACTTTGGCGAGTATGGCGTCGACGTCGATTCCGGGGCGGAGGTCGATCCGGTTTTTGGATATGACGTAGTCGGGGTATGTGCTGCGGAGGTCGGTCGGGGTGAACTTGGTCTTGGCCATCTGTGTGAGCATGAGCGCGATGCCGACGAGGGCGTCGCGTCCGTAGTGACACTTGGGGTAGATGACCCCTCCGTTGCCTTCGCCTCCGATGACGGCGTTGGTCTGTTTCATCATGGCGACGACGTTGACTTCGCCGACTGCGGCTGGGGTGTAGGTGCCTCCATGTCGCTCGGTGATGTCGCGGAGTGCGCGTGAGGATGAGAGGTTGCTTACGGTGGAGCCCGGTGTGGATGAGAGGACGTAGTCGGCGATGCTGACGATGGTGTATTCCTCTCCGAACATGGTGCCGTCTTCGGAGATGAAGGCGAGCCTGTCGACGTCGGGGTCGACGACGATGCCTATGTCGGCATTTCGGGTCTTGACGAGTTCGGAGATTTCGGTGAGGTTTTGTGGGAGCGGCTCCGGGTTGTGGGCGAAGTTGCCATTGGGTTCGAGGTTGATGCCGCATATGATTCTGATGCCAAGCCTGCGTAGGAGCCTTGGGATTATGATTCCTCCGACGGAGTTGATGGCGTCGAGGGCGACGGTGAACTCGGCTTCGCGTATGGCGTCGGCGTCGACGAGGTCGAGCGCGAGTACTTTTTCGATGTGGTAGTCGGTGTAGTCGCGGAGAATGAGTTGACCGATGTTGTCGACGTCGACGGCTTGGTAGTCTTCGTTGTCGGCAATGGCGAGGACTTCGGCACCTTGTTCGGCTGTGAGGAATTCGCCGTTGGAGTCGAGGAGCTTGAGGGCGTTCCACTGTTTTGGGTTGTGGCTTGCGGTGATGATGATACCTCCTTGTGCTTGCTCTGCCGCTACGGCGATTTCGGTGGTTGGTGTGGACGCGAGGTTGATGTCGACGACATCGGCTCCCATGCCGAGCAGTACGCCAGTGACGATGTTGCGGACCATCTGTCCGGAGACTCTTGCGTCTCGTCCGACGACGATTCTGATTTTTTTGCCTTTGTTGTTTGCCTGGACCCATGCCGCGTAGGCGGAGACGAAACGAACGAGGTCAGTGGGAGTGAGGGCGTCGCCGGGTTTGCCGCCGATGGTGCCTCTGATGCCTGATATGGATTTGATGAGTGTCACTGTGTCAGAATGTTGTTACTTGGATAGACTTTTTCCTATGTTCTCGAAAATCATTCCGACCTTGTCGGATGAGATGATTCGCCCGGACTGGTCGATGAGGAAACTTGCGGGTATTTGGGTCACTCCGTATAGCTCTGCGATGGAGCCGTCGTCGAGGATTTGGTGGCCCGGGAGCTGGTCTGCCATGACGGCGGCTTTCCAGTCGTCGGGGACTCGGTCTGTCGAGACGCCGACTACAGATAGGCCCATCTGCTGGAACTTGTTGAAAACGGCGTGAATTGTCTGGTTGTTTTTGCGGCTCATCTCGTCCCATGATGCC
>JAFPDB010000204.1 GCA_017390085.1 Bacteroidales bacterium
TCCATGTAGAACCAGACGCCGTCGGCCAACGAAATCATGAGCCTGAACTTCCAATCCGGCTTCTTTTCCTCTTTGAGGTATCGCTTGACCGATATGCCCTGCCCCCATAGAATGATTCTCTTGCGGTGCAGCCATTTAGTCAAAAGCAGCAGCCATGTAGTGAGGTGCCCCCAATGCAACATGAGCACCAGGACTTTGTATTTCCTTGACAGCAAGGGGAATGGGGTTGAGGCGACGATTCCACTCGACAGGACTACCGACGGGATTCTCTCGCAATGGATGTCGCCGACGCAGAATGAGCCGTTGGCGGCTTTTTGCAAGCCGTCGTATATGAAGATGTCCTGACCTCCTACTTTTTCTCCCATTACTCTAAAGAAATCGACCCTGTAATGGGGGACAATCGGTTGGTATTGAGCAATAAAGAGCGTGTCTTCCGCCATGAGAGCCAAATGATTATGAAATGAGAAAAGAATGCGCCCGAATCCGTTGTAGCCGTCTGTCGCTTAACAAATACTGGTTGGGTGATGAAGAGAAAGGGGGGATTAAGTGACACTACTCCCCCACGCATACCCCCACGGCGAAAAACACGCACGTCTGGCATCGTAACCGACGACAAATCACTATCTTTGCCCAACTTGGATGCTGACGGAAACTACGTGTGCGCCAAGTTGCGGAAAGCGCATTCCGCGCTTCACTTAATCCCCCCTTTTAGTTTGTATAACTCACACTGAGAATAATGAGACTTGTTTTTTGGCAGGTTGGCCTTTCACCGCACCAGCTGCCCTACATCGTCAAGCTCCTCGACGACGAGCGGGTCGACGAGGTCGTCGTCGTGGCGGAACAGGCCGTGTCTGAAGAACGCAAGAAGATGGGCTGGTCGGTCGAGAACATTCCGGGGCTTGAACGGTGTATGGTGTGCGTCTCTCCACAAGACGATGTCATAGAGAGTCTGTTGGCGACGAGGACGAAAGACAGCGTCCATCTCTTCTCCGGCATACGCGGTTTCGCTTTCATATTCAAATGCCTGAAGATGAGCCTCGCCTATCCCGTCAAACGAGCCTTGATAACCGAGCGCCCCAACACGTTCGTCAACGGTTTTGCCAACGCCAAGCCCTTGTGGCTTCACCACATACGTTTCCTCTTGCAGGACCTCAAGTACGCCAAGCGCATAAGCTACGTCTTCGCCATAGGCAGCGGCGCGGCGGCCTATTGGGGTCGAGTGAATAAGTCGTGGAAAGTTTTCCCGTTCATGTATTGCGTCCTGCCGCACGCCGACGTCGAGCCGGCCAGGCTTTCGGGTCCGGCGAGATTTCTATTTGTCGGCAGCCTCTCCCCCAGGAAAGCGCCCCTGACGCTCGTCAACGCCTTTGCCGCGAATGTGGGGGATGGGGGTGCGCTCACGTTCGTGGGCGACGGTAAGGAGCGCCCCAAGGTCGAGGCCGCCGTCAAGAAACATGGGTTGGAAGGCCGGGTGAGCATAGCGGGCTTCCGGCCGCTTACGGAAGTGCCCCGATGGCTGGCGCAAAGCGACGTGCTTGTCCTCCCCAGCGTCTATGACGGATGGGGGGCGGTGGTTAACGAGGCTTTGCAGATGGGGCTATACGTGATATGCAGCGACGCTTGCGGGGCGAGCGATTTGTTGCGGGGAGACAAGCGGCTGGGGGTCGTTTTCAAGAAAGGGGACGAAGGCGGGTTGGCTTCGGCCATGGGGCATTGCATGAGCCACATCGAGCAGATTCGGGGTGAGCGTCAGTACAGGCTCCGATGGGCTGACAGCCATATTAGCGGAGAGGTCGTGGCGAGGTATATGGTCGACTGCCTGTCGGGAGAGGTTAGCTAAACCGTTCTCCACAATGCCGCCAAGGTGGCGGGCGTCCGCACGCGAGGGCCGCGTCTCGACCAGTGGGTGGGTTTAAACCACGCGGCTATCAATAACTCTCACTCAAGCCGTCGCGGCGGAGGCTCAATCCTCCGCGCCCGACTCCTCCTCGGCGGGCATCTCTGCCGCCGCGGCCAATGCCTTCAGCCTCTTGCGGTTGCCGGGGAAGAAGTTTATTCCCCAAGCCACTGCTGCACCCGTGGAAGTGGAGATCTTGGCCGTGCAACGGTCGGCTATGATGAAGAACTGGAAACACTTGCTCTGGAGCGACAGGCCCACGCCGGGCGACAGGCGCGCGCCGGGGTTGAGGGCCATGGACCCGACGAGGCTGAACCAGCGGGCGGGGTGCAGGCGCGCCGAGACGCTGCCGCGCGTGTAGGCCTGCCCGTCGGCAAATTTCGTGCTGACCACGCTGCCGAAGCTGAGCCATTGGGCGCTTGGCATCTTGAATTCGGCCGAGGCTATGAGGCGCGACGAGAGGCGGGTCTTATAGCCTACGTCCTCAAGCGTCAGGTCGGTGAACTTCCAAATCGAGTCGCTCAGGGCGTCCCAATACTCGTTGTTGTAGTTGTAGGTGCCTGTCATTCCGCCCTTTATGTCGTTGCTCATGTCCACGCCCCGCATCGTGACGCTGGCGCCGGCCTTGAACTTGTGGCAGTCGGTGCGCCACTTTATGAAGCCGAGGTCGATGGCCGAGAGGCCGAAAGTCCAGTAGTCGTTGGGGTGACCGTCACACCGAGGTCGAAAGCTATGCCGGGGTTGCCGAACGCGTCGTAGTCGCACGATTCGTCGTCGAACTCGACGTTGTCCACGTAGCCGTCCTCGTCGAGGGTCACCTCGAGCGGCATTGAGGTCACGAGAGAGCCTTTGGAGCTGATTTCCACCCTGTAACGATCCTGCTCGCGGATGGTCTTGAAGTCCACCTCAAGGTCGTCGCTCTGCACCGAGGCGACGCCCGCAAGCAGTTTCACGCGGCCGCCTATGCGGACTTTGCCGTCGAGGATGGTCTCGTTGCTATATCCGAGGGCGACTTCCAGATAGTTGACGGCGCGGAAGAATATGTCGCTAACTTCTTGGTCCACAGGGCAGTCGTTGTCATAGTCCCAGTTGCCGTGGCGCAACTTGGTGAGCGACTTGTCGAACGCCAGCTCGCTCCGCGTCTTGTTGGAGATCACGATCGAGCCGTAGTGGCTCTCGCCCATCTTCCAGCCGAAGCCGAGGAGTGGGATGTCCACGTTTACGCTGGTCAGGTTCCTTTCGCGCATATTGTCGTGGAGGCGCCCGAGGTCGAAGTGGAGCGAGTCGTCGATTCCCCACGAGAAGAGGTCGCCGTAGGCGAATCCCGAGTTCTCGACGCTCGTCTCGAAGCCGCCCAGTACGGGCACCCTCAGGAACTTATGCCCGTGCTCGGAGTGCATGGCGGGGTTGAGCTCCATACGTTGGGGCAGCTCGCGCATCATGGGCACAATGTTCTCTTGCGCGACGGCGGGCGGGAGGGTGGCCATGGCCATTGAGCCGAGTGCCACTATGCGGAGTGTCTTGTAATTCATGGTGTTGTGCATATTATGGCGGCTCAGGCCCTATTTGTTTGAGAATAAGAATTTGACTGCCAAGGCGATGTCGATGTTGGCCTTGTCCTCAAGTTTCGGCGCCACGAAGATTCCGTCCGACGAGGCTATCGTGGAAAAGAGTATGCGGTCCGAACGGCGGAGGTCGTCGAGGTTCTCGTCGGTCAGCTCCACGGTCATCATCTTGTGGACCGTCCCCCCGGCCGATGTGCCCCATTCCGAAAGCTCGGGCATGTCGATTACCGACGGCAGCTCTATTTGCGAGAGCCTGTTGCCGGTGCCTTTCTCGATGAACGTGGCCACGGACGAGAATCGGAACGGCAGGCTGTTGTCGCTCGTCACGACAATCTTGGCGGCGTCGACGTGGTCGTTTTCGGGCAAGTCGCTCAGGTCGACAAGCTCTTCCGAAATCGTGCCATCGATGGCGAAGTCGAACGGCACGTTGTAGCGGTAGCCGAAGAACGCCGAGTCGTTGAGGTGGATTGTCACGCTCTCAGCGCCCTCGGGCATCGAGAAAGCCGCGTCGCAACTGAGGTAGAGCTCGGTCGGGACGGGGTGCAGAAACGCCGAGATGTCCGAATTCTCGCGGTTGAACTCAACCTCGTCGGCCCCTTTGGAGGGCAAGTGGAAGGCGTCAGTCGAGAGGGTGGTGCCGTCGGTCGCGGCGTTGCGGATGTTGAGCGAGACCGTCATGTCCATCCCCGTCCCGTTTTGGCACGCGAGCCATAGTTGCGGATTCTCGAAGAGCATCGATTTGCTGATTTGCCGGAAAGCGTCGAGCTGCGTGGGCCAAGAGACGGGGTTGACGTGCGTGCGGAAGGTCTGCGTCTTGCAGACTACGTTGTCGGCGTCGCTAACGGTCACGCTCAGGTTGAGGTTGCCCAAGCTGCCGACCTCGCCGCCCTCGGGCCTGCACGTGATGACCAGAGGTATCTTGTTGTCGGCAAGCGCGATCTTTTTTGAGCTTGTCTTGGAGTCTGCCCCAGACTGCGTGGAAATTTCAAAATCGGCGGGCGTTTCGGCCACCGACACCGTGAGTCCCATCGGCGCTGAGAATCCGTCCCACGACGCGCCGACGGTCAGTTGGCAGTCGATGGACGAGATGGAGACCGAGCTCTCGTCATAAAACTCCAAATCGGTGGTGAATGTGAATTCGGGCGCGGATTGAGGGTCTATCTCGCTCAAGGGGATCGTGGCGAGGCGGTAGGAGCGGGCGGCGTCGAGGCCTATGATGTCGTAGAGTGAGAGGGCTACGGCCTTGTCGCGGTTGGCTCTGAAGCGGATTCTGTTTGTCTTGTCCTCGTCGTCGGCGATGTAGTATTCCACTCCGCCCTCCTGCTCCTCGTAGAGGAACTCCACAGACGTGGTGGATGTCGTCATGGGCAGCAGGAGGCTGGGCGACAACTCGATTTCTGAAGAAATTCTGTCGGTGTCGAGACCGTCGGAGCATCCGCATAGGGCGAGAGCGGCGAGCGGCAAGGCTATTAGTCTGTTGGTTGTCATGCTCGTGGGGGGGGTATACGTGAGTGGATGAAAGTCGGGCGAAAAATGGTTTTACTTTATTATGTGGCAAATTATTCCACTTTCGCCAAGGTTGTCGGCACTGGATGAAAGCTCCACTGTCTTCTACGTTGAAATGTTCAATTTGGCTACAATTATTGGCGGCATAATGGATTAGCGAGTCCATGTTTTCCGCCGAGGGGCGCGGAGCGCAACGCCCGTCGGGGGGCGACACCATGGTCATACTCCCCTACAAATGAGCGTCTTTGATTGCCATGTCGTGATATTTTTCTTTCTTTGCATAGTAAAATAGAAAAAACGCCCAAGAGATGACGTTTGACGAGCTGAACATAAAGAAATATTTCAAGACCAACTTGCGGGAGTTGGGCCTGCGCGACCTGACCCTGATTCAAGAGAGGGCGTTTCCCGCCGTGATGTCGGGGCGCGACATAATGGGCATCGCGCAGACGGGTACGGGCAAGACGATCGCCTACCTGCTGCCATCGCTCAACCTTTGGAAATTCACGCCGAGGCACGAGCCTCAGATAATAATACTCGTCCCGACTCGCGAGCTCGTCTTGCAAGTCGAGGAGGAGGCCAAAAAGCTGGCCAAAGACTCGGGTATCATGGTCGTCGGCGTCTTTGGCGGGGCGGGAATCCAGCCCCAGGCCGCCCGGATACGCGAGGGCGCCGACGTCATCGTCGGGACGCCCGGCCGAATCTTAGACATAGCCCTCCACGGGCTGCTGCGCTTCGGCGGCGTGAGGCGGCTCATTCTTGACGAGGTAGACGAGATGCTCGAGCAAGGTTTCCGCAACCAGATTGGCCGCGTGCTGGACCTGCTGCCCA
>JAFPDB010000021.1 GCA_017390085.1 Bacteroidales bacterium
AATTCTTAAGACGCCATCATCATGAGCGTCGTGGATAACCAGATAACGCCTTTCGCCGACGACCCAAACATCCTGAACGTGGCCGTCTCCAGAGCCAAAAAGAAGTTTTGCCTCGTCATGACGGGCAACGAGCAGCAGGTACACGGCAACATCATGGACTTGCTCGACTACATCCGATACAACAACTGCACCGTCACCGACAGCAAGATAGCCTCCATCTTCGACTATCTCTACGAACAATACACTGCGGAGCGAGTGGCCAAGCTCGAACGTATGCGGCACATATCAGAGTACGCATCTGAAAACATGACCTACCACCTGATTAACGGCATACTCTCCTCAGACACCCGCTTCTCATGCCTCAGCTTGCTCTGCCATATCCCGCTACGGATGATAATAAATGACGCGTCACTCATGACACCGGAGGAGGAAGAATACGCCTCCAACTACAACACCCACGTCGACTTCCTGATCATCAACCGCATCAGCAAGAAACCCGTGCTGGCCATTGAGACCGACGGATACTCTTTCCACAAAGACACGACGCGGCAATCCGGGCGCGACAAGATGAAAGACCACATCCTGGCCATCTATTCACTGCCACTCATAAGGCTGTCCACCAAAGGGAGCGGCGAAAAAGAGAAAATCATTAAGCAACTCGACAGCTACGCACTGTCCCACCAATAAAAGCCCCCCTACCCCATCCTCTCCCGGTAATCCGAATACGAAAACTTGCGGACAACCCTCAGACCGCCGGCCTTGGGGTCGAAAATGGCTATCGACGGGTGCGTCACGCCATTAAACATCGTCGTCTTGACGGTCGTGTAGTGGATCATGTCCTCAAAAACCACCCTGTCGCCCACCTTCAAAGGCTCGTCGAACGACCAGTCGCCCACATAATCGCCCGAGAGGCACGAGTTGCCGCCCATCCGATACGTCGGCAGCCCCTCGACAGGGTCGAAATGCGCGCCGCGTATCACCGGCTTATAGGGCATCTCCAGACAGTCGGGCATATGGCAGGCGAACGAGACGTTGAGTATGGCCGTCCTGATGCCGGCGTTCTCCACAATATCCTCAACCGTCGAGAGCAGGAAACCCGTCTGCCAAGCGAACGCCGACCCCGGCTCCAGAATCACTTGCAAATGCGGATGCCTCTCGCGGAAGCCGCGGAGCGTCTCGACGAGCAGCTCCACGTCGTAGCCCTCGCGCGTCATGAGATGCCCGCCGCCGAAGTTGACCCATTTTATCTGGTCGAGCCACGGCCCGAAACTCCTCTCGAACGTCCCGACGAGGTTGGCCGTCTGCTCGGCGCCGCTCTCGCAAAGGGCGTGGCAATGGAGCCCCTCGACAATCGAGGGCAGCCGGCTCGGGAGCGCCGACGAGAGGATGCCCAGTCGCGAACCCGGCACGCATGGGTTGTAGAGGTCGGTCTCGACCTGCCCAAGCTCCGGGTTTACGCGTAACCCGACGCTCACATGGTGTCCCGCCCGGCGGACAGCCGGCTCGTGGCGTTCGAGTTGCGTAAGGGAGTTGAAAGTTATGTGGCGGCTGTTGGCCAAAATCTCGTCAATCTCCCCAGCCGAGTACACGGGCGCGTAGGTGTAGGCGGGGCTGCCAAGCTCCTCGGCCGCAAGACGCGCCTCGGCCAGCGAGCTTGCAGTGGCGCTATCGAACATCTCGCGGATTATGGGGAAGGCGTCCCACAGGGCGAAAGCCTTGAAAGCCAATATGATTTTGACACCCGCACGGTCTTGGACGTCGCGGATTAGGCGCAGGTTGGCGCGCAGTTTCTCGGCCTCGAGAACGTAGCATGGCGACGGGACTTGCGACAAGTCCACCGTCTCGCGGATTTCGTTTTTCATGATGCGCGAAGCTAATCATTTTTGACCACGGCATAACGAAAAAAGCCCGCCCGAGAGGCGCGGCATGGGGAAGTCTTGAAACCACACGCGCTGCCGTCTCGAGGCGGGCTGAAGGAAGCATGAAACGCGGATTTAGCCAGCCGATTAGCCGGCCAGTCCCCGTCCGGCGGGCCTGGGCGCGGGAAGCCTTGAAACCCGCGCCCGCCAGGCGGACGGATTTAAAAACAGGACATTAAGATGATTGCGGATTTAGCATAGCTATTTGCTGGCGGTAACATTAGCTCTTCAGGGCGACGACGGGGTTGGCGCTCGCCGTGCGCCACACTTGCGCCGCCACGGTGGCGAGAGTCGCGCCCCCGACAGCCACGAGAGCGCCGACGAAAATCAGGGGCGAGACGGCCACGCGGTCGGCAAAACCCGACATCCAGTGCTGGCACAAGACGTAGCCAAGCGGCGCGCCTATCACGAAACAAGCCCCGAGAATGACGGCGTAGCGGCGCAAGAACATCATGACCACAGCGCCGCTCTCGCACCCGAGGACCTTGCGGACGGCAATCTCCTTACGGCGGTACTCGGCCTCGAACATCGACAAGCCCAGCACGCCCATGAGGCTCAGCATGATGGCGATGACGGAGAACAGCACGACTTGTGAGCTGAATCGTTTCTCGCTCTGGTAGAGAAGGTCGAGGTGGTCGTCCATGAAGCAAAGCTCGGCCTGACCGTTGTCGTTATACTTGTCCAGCACGGAGTGAATGGCGCTCATGGCCTCGACGGCGTTGACACCCTTGGCCACGCGGATGTTAATCACGCCGTTGCCCCAGTCGCACGACTTGGAGAACACGCAGAACGCCATCGGAGAGTTGTTGTCGAAGCGCAAGCTGCGGTAGCGGATGTTGTCGCAGACGCCCACGACAGGCCAGTCGAAGAGGTCGGGGTCATTGTTTGTGGACCATGAGTTGTCGTGGAAAGGCGGCTTGCCCACCGAGAGCCAGGGGAACTTGTCCATCGCGGCCTTGTTGAAGAGGTAGGCACCGTTGTCGGTCTCGACGAAGTCGCGCCCCTCGACGACCGTTATCCCCATGGTCTTGAGGTAGTTGGCGTCGCACTTCAGGCAGTCGAAGAGGCACATGTGCTGCTCGTCGTCGCCGCGCCCGATGTGCATATACCAGTCGCCGCCAATCCGGAAGTTGGAGAAGCTGACGTTATCGACACACGAGAGGGCCATGAGCTCGGCGCGCACGGCGTCGTAGTGGCCATGAATCTTGAAAGTGGTGTTGCCAAAGACGATGGCGTCCTTATCCAACCCATATTTGACGTTATTGATGTGGCGGAACTGCGAATACATTATCCCTATGCAGACCACGAGGGCGAAAGCCACGACGAACTGGAAGCCGAGCAACGCCGTGCGGAGCATACGCCCGCCATGCGAAAGACCGAAGTCGCCCTTCAGGGCCACGGCGGGAGGTATGGACGTGGCGTAGAACGCCGGGTAGAGGCCAGCCAAGACGCCCGAGACGACGGCCTCGGCGAGCGTCAGGGCCACAAGGAGCGGATGGGAGGAGAACGAAATCTCGGACAGGACGACATCCTGTAGCCCCAATCGGCAACCGACCACGACAATCACTCCGGCCAAGACGAACGCCGCCAGGCATACGGCCACGCTCTCCAACACCAACGACACGCGAAGCGACGTCACCGACGCGCCAAGAACCTTTTGAGTGTTGATGCTGCGGATTCGCATGGGAGTCTCCGCGAGGCTGAAGTTCATGAAGTTGATGGCCGAGACCACGACCACGACCACGGCTATGGCCACGAGCAGCATGAGCGTCATGGAGCTCGCGCCCTGAACTCCGCCAATCGGCGAGAAGTGGACGTCTTCGATGGGCGTATAGTTGATGGGCATCTCCACCTCAGACGGCTTCCCCGATTCGGCCATCACCTTCTTGAGAGCCGCGCTGGCCGCGGCGGCCACCTCGTCGGCCATGGCCCCGTCGTCGAGGCGCAAGTAGAGGTTGTAGTTATACTGATCCCAATTGTCCTCGTTCTTGAGCGTCTCGTCGGAGAATTTGAGGTAGACGTTGTTGCCGAAGGTGCTGTTTTTCTGGAAGTCGTGATAGACGCCTCCCACCTCGACTTTCTGTCCCGAGTCGCGCTCTCCAATGATGACCGTCTCGCCCACGCAGTCGGCGCGCCCGAATATCTTGGTGGCCATGCTGAGGGGGATCAGGGCCTTGCCGCCGAGGATGGCGTCGGGCCGGCCGACCACCATATTGGGGCGCAATGGGGTCATGAAGTCATTGAATCCGCGCATCACGCCCACCTCCTTATAGTTCGACTCGCCGACCCAGAGCTGCGACATGGTCAGGTAGCCCTGCACGAGCGTCGAACCCACGATGTGGGGCGAGCTCTCGGTCACGATCCGCGCCATGGGGATGCACATCCAGAGCTTGCGACCGCCCTCGCTTGGGCCGGGGTCGAAATCTATGCGGACGAGGTCCTCGTAGCCGTCGTAGCCCTTGTCATAATCATAGTCGTATTCCACTTGCGTCATGATGACGAAGAACGCCGCGAACGCCACCGCCAATCCGACAAGGTTCGTCACGCTCGCCGTGAAGAAACGGCGGAACGTATGTATGAAGTTGCGATACCAGATCATTGCCATTCTGTTTTTTTAGAGTGTCACTTTTCGACCACTTGACCGTCGAAGAGGTTTATTGTGCGCATGGCGTAAGACGCGTCGCGCTGGCTGTGGGTGACCATGACTATGGTCGTCCCCTCGCGGTTGAGCGACGAGAGGAGCTGCATCACCTCCTCGCCATTGCGGCTGTCGAGGTTGCCCGTGGGCTCGTCGGCCAAGATGAGCTTAGGCCTCCCCACAAGTGCCCTCGCGATAGCCACCCTCTGCTGCTGTCCGCCCGAGAGCTGCTGGGGGAAGTGGCTCGCGCGGTGGCTGATGCTCATTTGCTTCAGGGCGGCCTCGACGCGCGCTTTGCGCTCGGCGGCAGGCACTTTCATGTAGATGAGCGGGAGCTCCACGTTCTCGAAGACGTTGAGTTCGTCGATGAG
>JAFPDB010000205.1 GCA_017390085.1 Bacteroidales bacterium
AAGGAAGTTTCCATCATGGGCAAGGCTCTGGCCAACCCCGAGCGTCCCTTTGTCGCCATCCTGGGCGGTGCTAAGGTCGCCGACAAGCTGAACGTTATCAACAACCTGCTGGAGAAGGTGGACACCCTGATCATCGGCGGCGGCATGGCTTACACCTTTGCTGCAGCCAAGGGCTACACTGGCTGTGGAAGAGAGGCACTCCGGGGGCGAACTCAAAACTGCTCGTCACGAGATAATAGTCCGAGTCCACGCGGCAGACGCTCGGATCGGGGTGGAAACCCGGAATCACGGGGTTTTGATACCCAAAGTCTTGGGCTGAGACGGCCAACGATGCCGTCAACAAGGCGATTGCGCCAGTCAGTAGTTTCTTCATGTCCGAAAAATGTTTACGATGGTAAAGTTCATGAAATTTCTGTTTACATAGGACGATAATATGTTTCACGCCTTTGGTCTTTTGGTAAAAGCTACTAAATTTGCATCCGATTTCGCCGATATAGCTCAGTTGGTAGAGCAACGCATTCGTAATGCGTGGGTCCTCAGTTCGAGTCTGAGTATCGGCTCGAGACCAAACCTAAGACCTGGCCACCTCTTCGGCCGGGTCTTTTCTTTTTTATACACCAAAAGTTACATTCCATGTACACATACCAATACCCGCGCCCAGCCCTGACGGCCGACACCATAATCCTCTCCCGCGACGAAGCGGGCAACAGGGTGGTGCTTCTCATCCGACGCGGGGGAGAACCCTTCGCGGGCTCATGGGCCCTGCCCGGCGGCTTCGTCGACGAGGGCGAGACGGCAATCCAGGCCGCAGCGAGGGAGCTCGAGGAGGAGACGGGCGTAAAGCTCGACTCGCCCGACTTGCTCGCGGAGATAGGCTTCTACGACACCCCCAGCCGCGACCCGAGAGGGTGGACCGTCTCAGTGGCCTTTTGCGTCGACCTGCCCACGATGCCGCCCGCGAAGGCCGACGACGACGCAGCCGAAGTCCAATGGCACCGCCTCGACAATCTGCCGCCAATGGCTTTCGACCATCGGAAAATAATGGACGACGTGATAGAAGTCCTCACAGCTGAATCCTGATGACCACAGCCCAACGCTACGACACCATATTAGGTTTCTTCGCCAAGACCATGCCCGACGCCGACACCGAGCTCGACTTCCGAAACGAATACGAGCTCCTCGTGGCGGTAATCCTGTCAGCGCAATGCACCGACAAGCGCGTCAACATGGTGACGCCCGCCCTCTTCGCACGGTGGCCCGACGTGGCGTCGCTCGCCCTGGCCGACGAGGCCGAAGTCTTCGCCATGATCGCCACCGTGACCTACCCCAACTCCAAGTGCCGCTACCTTGTCCAAATGGCGCAGATGGTCATGGAGGTCTTCGGGGGACGAATCCCGCACACCCGCGACGAGCTGATGCGCCTCCCCGGAGTTGGGCGCAAGACGGCCAACGTCATGCTCATCGTGGCTTTCGGCGTCCCGGCCATGCCCGTCGACACCCACGTCCACCGCATCGCCGCTCGTCTCGGGCTGACGCGCGGGGCCAAGTCGCCCGAGCAAACGGAACGTCAGCTCTTGGAGCATATCCCGGCGCGGCAACTGGCCAAGGCCCACCACTGGCTCATCCTC
>JAFPDB010000206.1 GCA_017390085.1 Bacteroidales bacterium
AACATCATCCGCTGCAAGGGCATAATATGGTTTGAGGACGACCGCGACATGGCTCTCCTCTTCGAGACCTCCGGACAGCAAATCCAGCTCCAAGTGACGGGCAAATGGATTGCCTCAGCCCCCAAACATGAGATGGAGAAGCTCCTGGCCGAGAACCCGAACATCGAAGAGGCGTGGGACGACCTCTATGGCGACCGGATGATTAAGCTCTGCATCATTGGCCAAGACCTCGATAAGAAGAAGATAGCCGAAGACCTCGACTCCTGCCTCGGCATCTGACGAGCTGCTTCTCGGCGCAAAACATTGGCGCGGCCTGGCGGTGGCATATCGTCAGGCCGCCTTTTTTGCGTAATTTCGCAGACGGATTACAGTATTCAGCATGAGACAGTACATACGAACGGCATCGGACCTACTCTCAGACGACCAGATGCCGGACTACCAAGAGACCCAAGCACCGCCATCGGGCAAACGCAAACTCAGGGTCCTGTCTCTATTCTCAGGGTGCGGAGGCATGGACCTCGGCCTCGAAGGCGGCTTCATTGCGCCCCGAAAATCTTTCCCAAAAGACTCAAAATCAATAGCCAAGGTACTCGACGACGACTGGGTTATGCTCCGCCGTACGCGCCTCGAGACCGTATTCGCCAACGACATCCTGCCCGAGGCCGCCACGGCCTGGAAAGCCTACATGAGCCGATACGGGCGCGGCGGTGAGATATACTCGACGGAGAGCGTCGTCAACCTCGTCAAGCGCCACGCCGCGGGCGAACAAGTGTTCCCGGCCGACGTCGACATCGTGACGGGCGGATTCCCTTGCCAAGACTTCAGCCTGGCCGGCAAACGCATGGGGTTCAATTCGGGCAAGAGCCACGACGGCAAACGGCGGACAGACGACGAGCCGAGCGAGGAGACCCGCGGAAAGCTATATTTCTGGATGAAACAGGTAATCGACGCCACTCGCCCCAAGGTCTTCATTGCCGAGAACGTCAAGGGACTCGTGAGCCTTGGCGACGTCAAGGAGATAATCCAGCGCGACTTTGCCAGCGCGGGCAACGACGGCTACGTCGTCTTGACGCCGAGAGTCCTCCATGCAGCCGACTACGGGGTCCCCGAAAACCGTGAGAGGGTCATATTCATAGGCCTGCGACGCGACGCCCTGCGCCCCGAAGCCCTGAAGGCTTTGGAGGGCGACGCCGACGACGCTTTCTACGACCCCTACCCCGCCCCCTCGCACGCCTACACCAAACAAGACGACTCGCTACTGCCACCCGTCACGACCGACGACGTCCTCCACTCGCTTCGCGAGCCGGGCGAGAGCGTCGACCCCGCTCAAAACGTCTTCTCCAAAGCTAAGTATCTCCCCAAAGGCCAGGGACAGACGGAAATACGCAAAGACGGCATAGGCCCCACAATACGTTCCGAGCATCACGGCAACATCGAGTTCCGCCGCCTCGCCGCCGAGCACGGGGGCCGTCATGCCGATGAGCTTGCCGCGGGATTGGCGGAGCGCCGGCTCACGCCGCGAGAGTGCGCGCTAATCCAGACTTTCCCTCCCGACTACCCATTCATAATCCCCGAGCGGAGGCTCAGCTCGACAGGCGCCTACAAGGTCATCGGCAACGCCGTGCCGCCCGTCCTGGCTTTCAAGATTGCCGAACGGATTGAGGAGTTTTGGGAAGTTTTTGAGTTTTAGGCGTTTTGCAGGCAACACGAGCCATTGGCCCCGGACGCGCCGCCCTCCGACTCTTGCTCCGCGCAACGCTTCTTCAATTGCATCTCCAGACGCCGGGCCATAGGCACGAAGAGACAGTAGCTCACCAGCCCCGCCACGAGCGACGTAATAACCACCACCGACAGCTCTATTGCCGTCTCAATCATGCCGCGACTCATGTTGAGGCCTGCCCATTTCGCCCCCTGGGCCACCAGTATCCTTACCGCAGCCCGGTAGGCGCGCAGAACATATCTCAACCCCTTGCGCAAGCCCATGCCCACGGCCTGCTTGAGGTAGCCCGACAGTTGCTCCGCAAAAGTCACCCCTTTCATCACCACATAGGCGGACAGGAGGTTCGTGTAGTTGAATTTGGAATCTGTCTGGCCGTAGAGGATTTTCAGCTCTTGAGCCAACAGGAACACTTGACGCTGGAAAAAGACAATGTCGACAACCATCAGGGGGACCATGAGCCAATTTTGCGGCAACGCGCACAAGAACGTGACCAGCGCGGCCTTCCACGCGCGTATCCTGACCCTCTCCGCGACAAGGCTGGCGAACTCCCGCTCACCGGCCACGCTCATAAAGCCATGGCTGAGCCCCTCCTCAACTTGTCCGCCGGTCAGATGCAGCTTTTCGCCAATGGCTTCTTTACTCAACGGGCGCGTGGCCCCGTAGTACGTCCGCATCCACGGGAGGCGCAGCACCCACATCATCAGCTGGTCGTATTTGCCTGCCCCCCAACCGACGACCCCCTTTACCTTCTCAACGTTTTTTAGCATAAGCGCAAATATACACACGCCACGCATAATCGCCAATCATGTTGCGCCGGGGAGGGGGGGGCATTTCTTAAGCTTTTTCAGCTTGGAAAGCTCGCCGCATATGACTAATTTCACATTCATTAGGTAAATGCGCTAAGGTGTTGTCATTCAGTTCGTTGCACTAACTAATTGTAGTTTCTAAAGCCGACTATAGGACCTGTCAAACGTACGCTCTCCAAACCGCCTGCGATTGTACTTGTAGCGGAATTCGTCAAGACGCCTCTGCAAGTTCAGGCGTGAGGCTGGCCATGTATTCCGCATCTTCCTGCTATGAGGTGAACCCATGGCAAACGCTTCTTTACTATGGCTTTATCCCCAAATCTGTTCTCTGAGTAGGACTCGTGTGAGGCGAGACAAAAAATCGCGCCCCCCCAAGAGGCCACGCCCCCCACCCGTCGGGAGGGGGAAGATTCACCTCGTCTCCCCTCTCCAGACGACGACGCTGGTGGTGTCGGCACTCGCCCACCACGCCGCATCGGCCCACTCGTGCCCGACGAGGGTCTTGGTGTTGTACTGGTACCACGGCATGAACCACGCCCATCGCGCCCCAAGCTGCCATTGCGCGGCGATGGTGGCCACGTCGCCACACTCGCTCAGAGCCAACGTCTTGTTGGGGAAGGCCTTACGTATGGCCTCAAACTCCGTCAGGCATTGGCGGGCCGTCTTGTGGTACGAGTCGCGACCGATGACGTCGACATAGTCGTCGCCGGGATACCACGCCGCGTCGGAGGCCAACGAGTCGCCATGCAGGCCCGTCTCGGTGGTCCAGACCCAAATGAGGTTGTCGAGACCTTCGGACTTGAAGAAGTCGTGCATATGACGCCACAGGGCCACGTAGTTCTCCGCCCCGCCGTTGCCCCACCAGAACCATGGCTCGCCACCAATCACGGTATTGCCCGCCGCCTCGTGGAGAGGCCTCCAGATGACGGGGATTCGGGCGTCGCGGAATTGGCGCAGGCGCGCGGCGACGAGGGCCATGTCGTGACGCATGACGCCGTTCTCCCACGTCCCCTCGGTAAGCATATTGGCAATGCGGAACTCAGTGTCGGGACGGAAGGTAAGTGCCTCGGAGTCAGGGCCTTTGGGTACAAACCAATGCCAGCATATCGCCACGAGGCCGCCCTCGTCGCACCATTTCTTGGCCATCTCGAAATCGTCGTAGGGCCTATAGGCGCCCGCCGTCGTGTCTTCGTCGGTACGGATGTCGATATAGTCCAGGCCAATCATGGCGGGCCGTTTGCCGAGGGTGTCGAAGACGAGGTCGGCCTCGGCAGTGTTCCACGCCACGTTGGCCATTGTCGACGAGAGGATTTGCTTACCAAAGATACTGTCCACGTAGGTCAGGAGGCGGGCCGCCTCGGCCGAACGCCCCGGCGTGACGTCCGAGGCCTGTCTCGCGCATGAGCAAAAAGCCAATGCCGCCAACGCTATGATGCTTATTCTCTTCATGTTATGTTCGTATAATATTCTATTACTTCTCTACAACGACGTCAGGCTGCGCAACTCTTCGGCGAACCTTGCCGAAATTGTGCGCAAAAACCGTTTCTGGGTCCCTACCGACACTACCGGCTGAACCCCAAGCGCCGAGTCGCACACGAAACACTCTTCGGCCTCAAACACAATATTTTGGGGTATCCCTTCCATCTCCTCATAATGGAAAGGGAATTTGTCCCATATCCCCGAATCCTTGGCAAATTCGCACAAGGCGTCGGGCTTCGCCCCGCGGCTGGAACCCACTACCCGTCCGCCGCGCAGGAGGAAGAATATGTTGCCGATCGACGCGCGGGCCAAGTTTCCATTCTCGAGAGCCAGACACGCCCCGTCGAGCCCCTCGTCCTCGGCATTCCGTTGAGCCAAGGCCTCGATTGGCCCTTCGGCCCAAACCCCTGAGTTTCCGCCCACTACGCTCAACGGAGTCGGTGCCGAGAGACGCAAGGAGCGGCGCGGGTCGTAGTCGAACAATGGGCGCGGCCTACGGCTCTGGAAAATGGCGTGCCGCAGCGAGTATCCGCCAGAGAGTTTCTCTTGCCACACAACAATGTGCGCCAATGAGTTGGCGGGATATCGGTTGCGCGTGGCCAGGAGCCATATCTCGTCGCGCAAGTCTTTCGATGTCGGGAACTCGATTTCGCTCACCCCGATTCGCGGCAGCTCGTCCAAGATAAGCCTCCAGTGCCACGGCCAGAGGGGCAGGTATGGCTCCCCCGCCCGCAACGCCACGACGTGGCGCAGCGCCAGCCCCGTGAGGACCGACGAGCGGACACCCCATACGGCGTCGGCCGTTTTGAGGTAGTTCCCGTCCTGAATGTACTTGTCGCACCAGTCGTCGGGCGGCAAGTCGAGCATAGAGAGCAGGTCCAAGAAATCTTGGTTCTTGAGGGTTAAAGAAAAAAGAGGGAGACGCGTTTCCGTCACGCTGCCTCCCTCTCTCGCGCCCTTCTTCCCGCGCCGCGTTTTGCGATACCGGAGCGGGGCGCGACGTATGACGGATTGTCTTTTACTGCTGAATGTCAGCGAGCGACGCTATTCCGGCTACTGCCGCGGAGCGGTCGGTCTTGCGGACAAGTCCCTGGAGTACTTTGCCCGGGCCAACCTCCACGAACTCTTGCGCGCCGGCGGCTATCATGTTCTGGACAGTCTGAGTCCAACGGACCGACGAGGTGAGCTGGGCCACGAGATTGGTCTTGATGACAGCCGGGTCGGTCTCTGCGCTTGCCGTGACGTTCTGATAGACAGGGCATATCGGCGCGCTGAAATTGGTCTGCTCGATTGCCTTGGCGAGCTCGGCGCGCGCCGGCTCCATGAATGGCGAGTGGAACGCGCCGCTCACGGCGAGCTTGATGGCCCTCTTGGCGCCCTTTTCGGTAAGGGCCGCGCAGGCGGCGTCGATACCCTCCACGGAACCGGAGATTACGAGCTGGCCGGGGCAGTTGTAGTTGGCGGGGACGACACCGCTGACGGAGGCGCAAACCTCCTCAACCGTGGCGTCGTCGAGGCCCACGATGGCGGCCA
>JAFPDB010000207.1 GCA_017390085.1 Bacteroidales bacterium
AATGCCAGGCTTCGGCACCACTAGCCGAACACACAACAACGCACTCGGGCTCATGGATTCTCTCGGCGTCACATCTCTCGAAATCGACATAACCACCGCCTGCCGGCAACACCTCGCCGACATCCAACTCAGCGAGTCCGACCGCAGCGTAACATACGAGAACGCACAAGCACGCGAGCGAACGCAAATCCTCATGGACTACGCCAATAAGGTCGGAGGTATCGTCGTCGGCACGGGAGACCTCTCCGAACTCGCACTCGGATGGGCCACATACTGCGGCGACCAGATGTCCATGTACGGCGTAAACGCCGGAATTCCCAAGACGCTCGTCAAATACGTCGTCAAGCACGTGGCCGACACTGCTCTTTCCGACAAGCCGCGCCACTTCCTCAAGGACATAATCGACACCCCCATCAGCCCCGAGCTGCTCCCTGCCGACGAACACGGCAACATCAACCAGAAGACAGAAGACCTCGTCGGCCCCTACGAGCTGCACGATTTCTTCCTATACCATATCCTCCGTTTCGGCTTCGGCCCCGAGCGTATCATGCTCTTGGCCACAAAGGCTTTCGACGGCATATATCCACGCCCCGTCATCAAGAAGTGGCTCGCCACCTTCCTACGACGCTTCTTCGCCCAACAATTCAAACGCTCCTGCATGCCCGACGGCCCCAAAGTCGGAATCGTCTCTCTCTCGCCCCGCGGCGACTGGCGTATGCCTTCCGACTCCACAGCCGAGATGTGGCTCAACGTCCTTGAGGACCTCTAATCCCCTCTAAGCCACACAGATGACCAAAGGCAAGCTCTACATGATCCCCACATATCTGGCCGACACCACGCCTGCCGACACTTTCCCGCTAGCCAATGCGGAAGTCGTCAGGCGAGTCCGCCATTTTGTCGTAGAGGACACGCGAACCGCAAGACGTTTCATCAAAAGCATCGACAAGTCCATCGACATCAACGCACTCACCCTCACAGAGCTAAACGAACACAGCGTCAACGCCAACACCGCGCAAATGCTCGCCGCGGCAGAAGGCGGAGAGGATGTCGCCATGGTCAGCGAGGCCGGATGCCCGGGCGTTGCCGACCCCGGCGCCGACTTGGCAGCCGAGGCCCACCGCAAAGGAATCCAAGTCGTACCACTCGTCGGACCCTCAAGCCTTCTCCTTAGCCTCATGGCGTCAGGCCTCAATGGTCAAAATTTCGCTTTTAGCGGCTACTTGCCCATCGGAGACGAACTCCCGAAGGCGCTCCGCAAGATGGAGGACCGGAGCCTCAAAGAAAAACAGACGCAGATTTTCATCGAGGCCCCATACCGCAACGACAAAATGCTCAAAACCCTCCTCCAGACACTTAAACCAGAGACGAGGCTTTGCGTCGCCCGCGACGTAACCGGCCCAGAGGAGCTTATCGTCACAAAACGAGTGGCAGATTGGCGCAAAGCTTCACTCCCCGAGCTGCACAAGAGGCCGACCGTATTCCTCTTCCTTGCCTAACTCTTTGAGCCTTACCCACTAAGGACGACCCCACTATCCAAGTAATGGCAATAGACCAATTCATAGAAATCAAAAACGCACGGGTAAACAACCTCAAAGGCATAAACCTCAAAATCCCACGCGGCAAACTCATTGTCATAACAGGCGTCAGCGGCTCGGGCAAGTCGAGCCTCGCTTTCGACACGCTCTACGCCGAAGGACAACGACGCTACGTCGAGAGCCTCAACTCCTACGCCCGACAATTCCTCGGCCGTAATTCCAAACCCGAGGTCGACAGCATCACTGGAATACCGCCCGCCATCGCCATCGAGCAAAAGGTCAACACTAGAAACCCGCGTTCGACGGTCGGTACTTCCACAGAAATCTACGACTACCTCAGGCTCCTCTACGCACGCGTCGGCAAGACCTACTCACCCGTCAGCGGTTGCCTCGTCAAACACGACACCGTCACCGACGCCGTGGATTTCGCGCTCAGCCTTCCCGACAACACTACCCTCCTCATCATGTCGCCGCTCAAACCCGAGAGCATGGAGCAAACCATAGCCTCCCTCAAACTTCAGGGTTTCAGCCGACTGGAACACGATGGCGAAATCATCAAATTCGCCGCCCTCGACACCAATGCCGTCAAGTCCGCCAAAGGCTACAACCTCATCGTAGACAGGCTCTCCCTCACCCATGGTGACGACCTCGCGTCGCGCCTCGCCGAGTCAATCGGCACCGCCATGAACGAGGGAGACAAACGCTGCGTCATTCGGACAATAGCAGCCGACGGCAAAGTGGCCGACCACGCTTTCTCGTCACGTTTCGAGGCCGACGGAATCGTCTTCGAAGAGCCTAACGAGCTGATGTTCACCTTCAACAGCCCCATCAGCGCCTGCCCCACATGCCAAGGCTTCGGCCGCGTCATCGGCTACGACCACGACCTCATAATCCCAGACCCGAGCCTCTCTGTCGCCAACGGATGCGTAGCCCCTTGGACGGGGCCCTCTTTCGGAAAGTGGAAGACAGAATTCTGCCGGACTTCACAACTCTACAAATTCCCAGTCTACAAACCATATTTCGAACTCTCCCCCGAAGAAAAAGACCTCCTCTGGAACGGCAAGCCTGATGTCGTCCTGGGCATCAACGACTTCTTCTCCTTCGCCGAGCACAACCAATACAAAATCCAGTACCGCATCCTCATCTCACGTTTCCGCGGTAAGACGATTTGCCCCGAATGCAATGGCTCCAGACTCAGGAAGGAGGCCACCTACGTCCGAGTCGGCGACAAAGACATTACGCAAGTTTGCAAATTGCCCATCTCCGACCTGAAAACATGGGTCGACAACATCCGACTCGACGACCACGACGCCAAAGTCGCGCAACGCATCCTCACCGAAATCCGACAGCGAGTCAACTTCCTTATCGACGTCGGACTCGACTATCTGACGCTCAATCGCCTATCTTCCACCCTCTCCGGCGGAGAGAGCCAACGCATAAACCTCGCCACGTCGCTCGGCAGCAGCCTCGTCGGCTCACTCTACATTCTCGACGAGCCAAGCATCGGACTCCATTCCGCCGACACGACTAAGCTCATTTCCGTCCTCCGAAAACTACAAAAACTCGGCAACACCGTCGTCGTCGTCGA
>JAFPDB010000208.1 GCA_017390085.1 Bacteroidales bacterium
GCGTTGGTCGGCGTTTTGGACCCGTTTATGGAGAGCAAGGGGCTGATAAGCCCTGACGAGTGGCGCGGTTTCTGTTCGGAAGTCGTACCCCTCGCCCTGCTGGACAAGATGACGTTCACGACATCGGATAAGCTGACTGCCGACGTCGCCATCGCCAACTACGGGCATACCGACATTCAGGGCGACACGCTCAGATGGACTCTCCGACGCGCCGACGAGACCATAGCCGAAGGGTGTTTCAAGGCCGCGGCCAAGCAAGGCAACGTGCGCAGCGTCGGCAAGATTGTCGCCGACCTCGGCAAGATTGAGACCGCCTCGGCGTTGCGGCTGAGCATTGAGGTCTGCGGACACGCTAATTCCTACGACCTGTGGGCCTACCCTCCTGCCCGACCCGCCAAAGGCAAAGGTGTAAGGCGAGTCAACGCGCTGACCGACGGCATCTTGAGGCAAGTTGAGGCCGGAGCGACGGTGATTCTGACACCCGACCACAAGAGCGTCGCAGGCCAGACCGTGGGCGGTATGTTCATCACGGACTATTGGAATTTCGCAATGTTCAAGACCATTTCGGAAAACAACGGGAAAGAAGTGTCGCCAGGCACGATGGGCTACCTCATTGACGACCTCTGCCCACTTTTTGACAACTTCCCGACCGAGAGCCATAGCGACTTCCAATGGTGGGCCATCGCCAAGGCCAGCCGACCCCTCATATTGGACGGGACGCCACAGACGCTCTCACCCATTGTCATGGCGATAGACAACGTCAACCGCAACCATAAGCTGGGCGTGCTGTTCGGCGTGGCGGTGGGCAAGGGCAAAGTGCTGGTCTGCATGACGGATTTGGCGCGCATCGCCGACACTCCTGAGGGCCGCCAATACGCACGCGCCATCGAGGATTTCGCGGCCTCCGACGACTTCTCACCCTCATACAGCATGACCCCCGCGGACCTGAAGCTTCTCTTCACCCGCGAGATTGGCGAGCACAAGATTGTGGGCGTGAAGAACATTTCGGACTACAAAGAGCTAAAGTAAGGCGAACCCGTCAGACGAGCTTCTCCATCCAGACGATGTCGTACCACCGCCCGAATTTCAGTCCGCAACGGTGGAGATGCCCCGCGAGCCGATATCCCATCCGCTCATGAAACCTCATGCTGGCATTCGTCAAGTAGGGGTCGGACACCTGCGTGTACGAGATGCAGGCGCATATGCACACCACGCCCTGCGCCCTTAGCCGCGCCTCCAGTTCGCGCAGCAAGGCCTCACCCACCCCACTACCGCGCTCGTCCCGCTCCACGTAGATGCTCGTCTCGACCGCATGCCTATACGCCGCGCGGCTCTTCAATTGGCTCGCATAGGCGTAGCCAACAATTCGCCCCCCGCGCTCGGCCACAACGTACGGATGCCCCGACAAGACCCTCACTATCCTGTCGCGAAACTCGTCCACGCTCGGCACCTCATACTCAAACGTTATGGCCGTCTCTCGGACATACGGTGCGTAGATGCCAACAAGAGCCTCGGCGTCGGAGGCCGCCGCCGTACGCAACGCCACTTCACTTTCCTTTCCCTGCATTACATTCTCATTTACGTTGGTTTTCATGAACTGCGTATTAATGCGTTAAACATATCGCCAATATACGGCAATTCCCACTTATTCCACTAACTTCGCGTTACCAGACAGTTCGCAACTATCCTGTCTTTAAACAAAACTATAGGTCATGAGCAAAGCTATTGTTCTTCTTTCCGGAGGGCTCGATTCGTGCGTAGCCCTCCACGTGGCGCAAAACGACGGCCATCGGGTCAGCGCCCTCTCGTTCAACTACGGCCAGCGGCACAGCAAAGAGCTCGAGTGCGCAAGGCGAATCGCCGCCCGCGCCAAGGTCGCCGACCACAACATCGTGAGCCTCAATCTCGCCCAATGGGGCGGCTCCACACTCACCGACATGACCCGCGAAGTGGCGGACGGCAACGTCGAGAGCCACGAAATCCCCGCCACCTACGTCCCTGCCCGAAACATGGTCTTCCTCTCCGTTGCGGCTTCGCTCGCCGAGGCAAAGGGAGCAGAGCATATCTACATCGGCGTCAGCCAAGTCGACTACTCGGGCTACGTCGATTGCCGAAAGGTCTTCATCGACGCCATGGAGAAAGCCATAAACCTCGGCACCGTGATGGGGGCAGAACAAGGCCGCCACATCTCCATCCACGCGCCCTTCCAAAACATGACCAAGGCCGACGAGATTCGCCTCGGCATGAAGCTCGGAGTCGACTTCGGCCTCACCTGGAGCTGCTATCGCGGGGGCGATAAGCCCTGCGGCACGTGCGATAGCTGCCTGCTCCGCGCCAAGGCTTTCGCCGAGGCTGGTTTCGAAGACCCGGCCCTCAAACTATGAGTATCCTGCGCCTTTCGCGCGAGGGCATTTTCCCATTAACAAAGGATAAGGACGGCCGCCCCGTCCACACGGCCACCGGATTGCCATCGCCCGGCACGATCCAAGGCGAGGGCAAACTCTGCGGCGTGCCGTCGCTTTTCGTCCGTCTCCAAGGCTGCAACCTCCGATGCCGATGGACTCTGCCCGACGGAACGGTCTCCCCCTGCGACACCGCCCACACGTGGGCCGAAGGCGGCAACCCCATGAGCGTCGAGGATGTCGTGCGGACCATCGAGGCCAACATCGGACCTATGCGCCACATCGTCATCACGGGCGGCGAGCCACTCTTGCAACCCGAGGCACTGGCCTCGCTCCTAACGTCGCTACGGGCACGGGGGCTCCACTCCACGGTCGAGACCAACGGCATGGCCGACTCGCCTCCGCCCGTCCTGCCCGACCTGTTCAGCATCTCCCCTAAGCTCTCTGCAAGCGGCATCTCACCATCGCAACGCGAAGCCTCGACCCGCGGCGCACTCCTGCTCACCCAAGCCGCCCTCGCCGAGGGGCGCGACGTCCAGCTCAAGTTTGTCGTCTCACGGCCCTCCGATGCCGACGAGATTCGTTCCGACTATTCGACCCTACTCGCCCTCATCGACCCGTCCGACGTAATCGTCATGCCGCTCGGCGCGTCGGCTTCGCTGCTGGAGCGGTCGGCAAAGGTGGCCGTCAACATCGCCCTGCAAAACGGTTGGCGTTTCGGGCCGCGTCTCCACATCGACCTTTTTGGCAACAAGGAGGGCACCTGATTAATTGATTCCCAACATGGAAAAAGATATAAATTCGGTTCTTGGCCACACAGTGACCTATCCGCAGAACTACCAACCCGACATCCTCGTGCCAATCCCGCGCCATACCAACCGCTCGCGAGTGGGCATCTCCACGCCACTGCCTTTCGGCGGCGTAGACGTGTGGCACGCTTACGAGGCGTCGTGCCTCACCAACTCGGGTCTCCCGACTGCCGGATTGCTCAAAATCGTCGTGCCGGCCTGTAGCCCATTCATTGTCGAGAGCAAGTCGCTAAAGCTCTATCTCAATTCGTTCAACATGGAACGGTTGGGTCGAACGGCAGCCGAGGCCAATACCCAGATGGCGCAAACCGTCAGACGCGACCTCTCCCGATTGCTCTGTGCCGACGTCGCCGTGAACTTTTTCAATTGCGACGCACCCACGGCCCCCACACCCGAGACCGATTCACGTTTCTCCGTCATCGAAGATGCCCCGGGCGCCGCGTCAACCCCCATTAGCTGCTATTCCGAATCGCCCTCGCTTCTCACCCCAATCGATGCCGCCACCAAGACACAATTCCTTAAGAGCCACCTTCTTAGGTCCAATTGCCCCGTGACGAGTCAGCCCGACTGGGGCACAATCTACGTGGCCATCGAGGGCGAGAGGCACGTCGACCCCGTTTCGCTTCTACGCTACATCGTGAGCCTTCGCGCCGAGAACCATTTCCATGAGGAGATTTGCGAACTTGTTTTCAAACGCCTGCAAGACGCACTTGCCCCGGGCTCGCTATCCATCATGTGCCGCTACACCCGCCGCGGAGGCATCGACATCACGCCCATCCGCCACAGCGTGCCCGCCTCGCCATGGGATTCAATCGCCGCCACCGACAATCTCACCATGCGCGTCGACAGAATGTAGAAAACGCACACCCATATTTCCTATCTTCGCGCCAAACACTTCGTCATGAACTACTTCGTCATCCGAAATGGCACGCACTTCGGCCCCTACGACGTCGACACACTTTGCGACATGGTCAACCGAGGCCGCGTCCTGACGTGCGACATGGCGCAAATAGACGGCCAGCCCTACGACGGCCGACTCACCGTCGGCGATTGCATCAGGCGAGAGGGACGTAAGGTGAGGCTGAGAAATGCGGGCAGCACCATGACGCAGCTCAACGCCATCGGCTCGCAAATCCTGCTCCCGCGCTCCGACGTCAGCCGGCGCGTCTGGAAAGACGATTCCAAGCTGCTCGTCATGACCTCCGTCGGGCTGCTCCCCATTTTCGTGGAGATTTTCGCCAACTCCACACTCCTCACGTTCTACCTCATTTCGCTCTATTTCTCAGTCATTTGGGGCCTCTTCTTCTGGTATCTCTTCAAGACGAAACAGGTCTCGCTCAAGTCCGCCATCTCCACTTTCTTCCTCACCCAGGGCTTCGTTTTCCTCGCATGGGACGTCCTCGGCATTGTTCGGCTCAACCCATTCTACATGTTCAACGCCGACGGCGGGCTTCTCAACCGCGCACTGTTCTACGTAGGCGGCGTGGGCGTCACCGAGGAGCTGGCCAAGGCGGTCCCGCTCTTCGTCATCATCTTCCGAGCCAGGCAGCCCATCATCCCGCAGACCATGGTTTTCTACGGGCTCATCAGCGGCATCGCTTTCGGCGTTTTCGAGGGCGTTCAGTACCAGCTCACCGTAAACGCCGAACTCGACTACGGAGCCTCGTTCTACATGAACGTCACCCGGCTTACAACCCTCCCCTTCGCCCACGCCCTATGGGCCGGCATCGCCGGATATTTCATCTCTTTCTCGCAACTTTACCCCATCTACAAGTGGGCCTTGCGCTTCCTCGCGCTCGCCATCCCCGCCCTGCTCCACGGCATCTACGACATCTCGTGCGGATACGATGTCTTGGGGCTGCCATTCCGAGTCGCCATTCTGTTCTTCTCAGCCCTCCTTCTCATGACATACCTCAAGCGCGGCAAAGACTTGCAGGCGCAATTGTCCAACCTCACGAGTGCCCTCTAATCTTTTCCCGCAGCTCAATCTGCCGCCAGCCGAGCTCACCATCCGCCACCCCGCCGACGGGGCGGGCAGACCGACAGTCTTGTGCCTCAGCCGACGGCGTTTCGTAGCCCTTACGCCCGAAGAGTGGGTCCGCCAGCACTTCCTGGCACACATGATCTCAAACCTTGGCTACCCACCTGGTCTCGTGCAAGCCGAAGCCCCAGTCCGCATCGGTTCCTCACGCCAACGCGCCGACATCGTGGCCTTCTCCCGACAAATGGAGCCGCTCGTCATCGTCGAGTGCAAAGCGCCGCAAGTGCAGCTCTCCCAACTCACTCTCAATCAGGCGTGCCGCTACCTTAGCGTCCTTTCGGCGCGCGCCGTAGTCCTCACCAACGGCCTCAGCCACTATTGCGTCACAATCTCGCCCGGCAATTCCGCTCCCCACTTCGCCCACTCGCTCCCCACGTGGCAAGACATCTACACCAACACCCTATGAAACAACCACCGTCGTTTTTCACATCCGTTCGACTCGATGCCGTCGATTCCGTCAAGGCCATCGCGATTATTGCCATCATTGTTGGCCACACCCCGCACGCCCACGACATCCCTTTCCTCCACTCCGTCGTCAACTCGTTCCACGTCCCAGCATTTTTCATCATCGCCGGCTTCTTCATCCACGACCTCCCCTTTCGCCAAGCCCTTCCCAAATACGCCTCCCGATACCTATGGCCCTATGCCGTCACCTGCCTCCTCCTCCTAATCTGCGATGTCTCCATAACCATTATAAAAGGTGGCGATTTCGCCCACACCGCCTTGGAGTCCGTCGTTAAGTCGTTGTGGGGCAGCGGCTTCTGCGCTGACGAGCTTCTCTTTGGCTACATTCCACACGTCGGCGCTATATGGTTCCTTCTGGCACTTTTCTGGGCCGAGTTGTTCTTTTCATCTTCCCTTTCAAGGTTCGGACTCTTGCCAACGGCCCTTCTCTCCGTCACTCTCTACTGCGCCGGCCTGATGGCCGCCCAAGCCATCTTCCTCCCCTGGAGCTTGCTCCCCGCAGCTTCCGCCACACTCCTCATGCTCGTCGGGCTTCTCATACGTCGCTACGACCTCCTCGCCAAAGCCTATTACCTCAATCGCTGGTTGTGGGTCGCCATCGCCGCCATCTGTGTCGCCAACATCGTCTTCAACCAACCCGTCTCCATGGTCCTCAACCGCATGGGCTTCAACATCATAGGCCTCTTTTGCTGCATCGCAGAGACCGTTGGCCTCATCTGCCTTTGCCATCGTCTCGACATCAGGTTCAAATGGCTTGGCCAAAACACGCTCTACATCCTTTGCGCCCACCTCCTCACGCTCCACGTCCTGCCGCTTCACCTCGAGTCATATTCCCCACACGCCATATTCCTCATCTGCCTCCCAATCAATTTAGCACTCTCCCTCTCCGTGGCATGGCTCATGAAGCGGTTCAACATCCTCCGCTGCCCCTTTGCCAACACTCAAAGTGGCAAATAGTCGCAACCTCTGCCATTTCTCCCGTGCCAAACCGACACGCTGCCATCACGCGACGTCTATCTCTGCCAAAATGGCACAAAAAAACTTTTGGCACGCATTATGATAATATATCCGCGGCTTCCCGAAACAGAAGCAACCACATCAAGAATCAAAAGACTAAAAACATAAAACAATGGCAGAATTGAAAGGCAAAGTGCTGGCCGGCAAAGTGCTGGTCAAGCCCGTAGCAGCAGAGACCAAGACTCAGAGCGGCATCATCATCCCCGACTCCGCTAAAGAAAAGCCACTCAAAGGCACCGTTGTTCTCGTCGGCGCCGCCAAGAAAGACGAGACCGTCGAGGTCAAAGTCGGCGACACCGTACTCTACGGCAAGTACTCCGGCACCGAGCTCCAAATCGACGGCGAGGACTACCTCCTCATCAACCAAAGCGACGTCCTCTACGTAGCCTAACACACAACATCTCCCCGACATCATTCCACAACCTCAAAAAAGACTCTCATCATGGCAAAGACTATAAAATTCAACACCGAAGCACGCGAGCTCCTCAAGCAAGGAGTCGACCAGCTCGCCGACGCAGTCAAAGTAACACTCGGCCCCAAAGGCCGCAACGTCGTCATCGAGCGCAAATTCGGCGCACCGCACATCACCAAAGACGGAGTCTCCGTCGCCAAAGAGGTCGAACTCTCCGACCCCTACGCCAACCTCGGTGCGCAAATGGTTAAAGAAGTCGCCTCCAAGACCGGCGACGACGCAGGCGACGGCACCACCACCGCAACCGTCCTCGCGCAAGCCATCATCACCACCGGCATCAAGAACGTCACCGCAGGAGCCAACCCCATGGACCTCAAACGAGGCATCGACAAAGCCGTAGCCAAAGTCGTCGAGAGCATCAAAGCACAAGCACAAGAAATCGACAACTCCAACGAGAAAATCGAGCAAGTCGCAACCGTCTCCGCCAACAACGATAGCGAAATCGGAAAACTCATCGCCGAGGCCATGAAAAAGGTCGGCAAAGAGGGCGTCATCACCGTCGAGGAGGCCAAAGGCACCGAGACACACGTCGACGTCGTCGAGGGCATGCAATTCGACCGCGGATACATCTCGCCATACTTCGTCACCAACACCGAGAAGATGGAGGCCGCGCTCGACTCCCCATTCATCCTCATCTACGACAAGAAAGTCTCCACGATGAAGGACCTCCTCCCCATCCTCGAGAAAGCCGCGCAAACAGGCAGACCACTCCTCATCATCGCCGAAGACGTCGACGGAGAAGCACTCGCCACCCTCGTCGTCAACCGACTCCGCGGCTCCCTCAAAGTCGCTGCCGTCAAAGCCCCCGGCTTCGGCGACCGCCGCAAGGAGATGCTCCAAGACATCGCCATCCTCACCGGCGGCACCGTCATCTCCGAGGAGACCGGACTCAAGCTCGAAAACGCTGAACTCCAAATGCTTGGCGTCGCCGAGAAAGTCACCATCACCAAAGAGAACACAACCATCGTCAACGGCAAAGGCGACAAAGACGCAATCAAAGAGCGCGCAGCCCAAATCAAGGCCCAAATCGCCAACACCAAGAGCGACTATGACCGCGAGAAACTCCAAGAGCGCCTCGCCAAACTCGCCGGCGGCGTAGCCGTCCTCTACGTCGGAGCACCCACCGAAGTCGAGATGAAAGAAAAGAAAGACCGAGTCGACGACGCCCTCTGCGCAACCCGCGCCGCCGTCGAGGAAGGCATCGTCCCTGGCGGCGGAGTCACCTACATCCGCGCCTCCGAAGCCCTCGACAACCTCAAAGGCGAAAACGACGACGAGACCACTGGCATCGAAATCGTACGCCGCGCAATCGAAGAGC